>JAFZRD010000034.1 GCA_017620055.1 Lachnospiraceae bacterium | reverse complement strand
ATCTGTCAGCGGCCGGAGTCATAAACGTGATCCTTAACCTCATATTTGTCATAAGCTTCAAGATGGATGTCGCGGGCGTTGCCACGGCAACCGTCATATCCCAGGTCATATCGGCAGCTCTTGTGGTTGCGTGTCTGATGCGTGAGAGAGGCGCGCTCCGCCTCGATCTTCGAATGCTATCGATCGACAGGGCCATTCTTGTCAAGATAATAAGGATAGGGCTTCCCGCAAGCTTTCAGGGAATGCTGTTCTCGATATCCAATGTCATAATCCAGACTTCGGTGAACGGGTTCGGAGCAACCGTCGTTGCCGGCAATTCAGCCGCGCAGAACATCGAAGGTTTCGTATACGTGTCGATGAATTCCTTCTATCAGGCATGCATATCGTTCGTGAGCGCAAATGTCGGGGCACGCAGGTTTGAGAGGATCAATAAGATACTCGTACGGGCCGAGGCGTGCGTCGTCGTCACAGGGATGCTCCTCGGAGGTTACGCGTATCTTGACAGCCACAGACTCATATCGCTGTACACAAACTCCCGGGCCGTCATCGAAGCCGGAAAGATCAGGATGATGTACATTTCGCTCCCTTATTTCCTGTGCGGCATGATGGATGTGATGGTCGGAGGATTGCGAGGTCTCGGATATGCCGTGCTTCCGATGATAGTATCGCTCATAGGGGCCTGCGGCCTTCGGCTTGCATGGATATTCACGCTGTTTCAGACACCGCGGTTTCACGAGACCAGATACCTGTATCTGACATACCCCGTGTCATGGACCGTGACGTTTCTGGCACACGTCGTCTGCTATGTCATCGTAAGGAAGAAATTTGACCGTGACCACGGCCTCAAAGGCCGTGAAAATCATTGACCCGCGGGCATTTTAGCGGTATAATCTTACCTGATACGGGTGGGTTATTTCCTGTGTTCAAGACTATTAATATTCGGAGGCGGCAAAATGGGAAAAACTGGTAACAGAACAGTTTCAAAGAAAGCTTCAAAATCCAAGCAGACCAAAGAAGGCCTGACGGTCTTCAGCAAGATGAGCACCAAGATCACGCTCCTTATCAGCCTGATCGTATTTGTGACAGTGCTTGTCGAGGTCCTCGTTGCATCGAGCCGGGCAACCAGCACGATGGAAGACACGTATCTTAACTACGCACAGAATCTTGCCGAGGAGGCTGCGATAGGCGTTGACTTCGCAACATCGTTCGGTGAAGAGGCATACGGCGGATATGCCAAGAACCTTGCGGAGGAGGCAGCCGTTTCGATCAACTTCTCCAGACAGTTCGGTGAAACCGTATACAAGGCTTATGCACAGAATCTTGCCGAGGAAGCAGCCAAGGCCGTCAATCTCGCGGCAGCCGGTGAAGGTGCCAACCTTAACAGTGTTCTCGGTAATGTCAAGATACTCGGAGTCGAAGGTTCATATGCATACATGGTATCTCCCACGGGAACGATGCTGTGGCATCCGAATGCCGAGAAGATAGGTAAGCCCGTTGAGAATGCGGCGGTCAAAGGAATCGTTGCGGATCTTCAGGCAGGCAAGACCGTTGAGAACGGATCAGTGCTCTATGAGTACAAGGATGCCCTCAAGCTTGCGGGTTATGCATTCACATATTCCGGAAACATTCTTATCGTAACGGCCGATTACGATCAGTTCATGAAGATCGATTACGATACGCTTCTCGGAAATATCAAGATAGACGGAGTCGAGGGTTCATATGCATACATGGTATCCCCCGACGGAACGATGCTGTGGCATCCGAATACCGAGAAGATCGGACAGCCGGTTGAGAACGCAGCTGTCAAGGGAATCGTTGCGGACCTTCAGGCAGGCAAGACCGTTGAAGACGGATTTGTGATATACGAGTACAAAGATGCGCTCAAGATGGCGGGTTACTCATTCACGGATACAGGAAACATCGTTCTTGTAACCGCTGACTATGACAAACTGATCAGGATCGATTACGACCAGCTGATCGGCCAGATCGAGATATCAGGAGTTGAAGGTTCATACGCATACATGGTATCTCCCGACGGAACGATGCTGTACCACAACAATCCCGACAAGATCGGACAGCCGGTTGAGAATGCGGCAGTCAAGGGTATCGTTTCACAGCTTCAGGCAGGCAATACCGTTCCGAACGGATCGTGCGCATATGAATACAAGGGATCATACAAAGTTGCCGGTTATGCGTTCACAAACGCAGGCAATATCATTATAGTCACTGCGGACAGAGACGTTATGATGTCGGAAGTCAATCACATGAGAAACCTTCTCATCATCTACGGTATCATCTGCGTAGTGATCGCGGTTCTCCTTGTTGCATTCTTCACGATGTTCATGCTCAAAGCACTCGAGCAACTTGTTCCGGTCATCAACAAGACTGCAAACTACGACTTCACGGAAGACCGTGCTTCTCATAAGCTTGAGAAGAGAGGCGACGAGATCGGACTTATCGCCAGGGCACTGTCCCAGACAAGAAGCAACTTAAGAGAGATGGTCGAGATGATCGCACGTGCCGGAACGAGCATCGATACGAACGTCGGTGTACTGCAGGCAACTATCAACAAGGTCGGCGGAATATGCGAAGACAACTCCGCAACTACCGAGGAGCTTGCGGCCGGTATGGAAGAGACCGCAGCGACCACGACGACGATCACGAAGAATGTCGAGAACGTTCAGGAGAACGCACGCGGTATCGACCAGCTTGCCGACGAAGGTACCAAGCTTTCGAACGAAGTTTACGAACGTGCGAATGAGCTTGCCGCAACAACAGAGAAGGCAAGCAGGAAGACGATGGAGATATACGAGACCGTCAAGGTCAAATCCGAAGACGCGATCAATGCTTCACATGCAGTTAACAAGATCAATGAGCTTGCCGATGCGATCATGGCCATATCTTCACAGACAGGACTGCTGGCACTCAATGCTTCGATCGAAGCAGCAAGAGCCGGAGAGGCAGGACGCGGATTTGCGGTTGTCGCTACCGAGATCGGTAACCTTGCGACCCAGACTTCCGAAGCCGTACAGAACATCGGAAGCATCGTTGAGGAAGTCAACAGTGCGGTCGTACAGATGTCAGAGTGCCTGACCCAGACAACGAGCTTCCTTGAGACAAATGTTCTGTCGGATTATCAGGAATTCGGTAAGGTCAGCGTACAGTACAGGGATGATGCAAATACATTCGGAAACAGCATGAATGATATCAAGCAGAGCATCGAGAATCTGACGACCGATATCGATAAGATCGTAAGCGCGATCGGAGGCATCGACACTACTGTCACCGAAACATCACACGGTGTTGTCGACATTGCCGAGAGAACGACCGATATGGCAACCGAGACATCAGACAGTGCGAACAAGGTTATCGAATGTCAGGAAGCGGTTTCGGATCTTAACGAGATCATCAACAGGTTCAGCCTTTGATAAGACGGCTCTGAACTGACTAAACGAGACATTACATGGCGGCTCCGCGAATACTTCCTTTCGGAGTATTTGGGAGCCGCTTATTATGTACCGGGAGAAGTGATGTACGAATACGATAAGAGGATAGGATTCAGCGAATGCGGCGTGAACAGGAGACTGACCGTAACGGGACTGATCGATGCGTTTCAGGACTGTTCAACGTTCCAGTCGGAAGATGCGCATGTCGGATTTGATGTGCTTGAGGCGATGAACCTCGTATGGGTGGTCAATTACTGGGAGGTTCAGATAGAAAGGCTGCCGAAGCTATGCGACCGGGTGACGGTCGGGACATTCCCGTACAGTTTCAAGAGCTGTTTCGGACTCCGAAATTTCTATATGAAGGACGAAAATGGAGAATACATCGCGAAGGCCAACTCGATGTGGACTTTGATAGATTCCGTTGCGGTCCGTCCGGTTAAAGCCCCGGAATCGGTCGTAAATGCATATACGATCGAGGAGAAGCTCGACATGCAGTACAATTCCAGGAAGGTCCTGATACCCGAAGACGACGGCGTTACCGTTACGGAAAAAGAGCCCGTTATAATACAGAGCCATCATCTCGACAGCAACCGGCATGTAAATAACGGGCAGTACGTAAAGCTTGCGATGTCGGAGATAGACGATGCCGATATCACGTCGCTCAGGATCGATTACAGACGTCAGGCGATGCTCGGCGATACGATATATCCCGTTGTATACGAAAAGGATAATGACAGGTTTGTTGCGCTTTACGATAGCGACCGCAAACCGTTTTCCGTTGCACAGTTTGTTATCGTATAGAACAGAAGACTCAAACAAAAGGAAGGAGAAGCGGACATGGCAGATGCGAACAAGAAGAAAGCATACAGGAATCAGGCAGAGGGGATCATAAATAAACTTAAGATGCGCAAGATGGAAGGCTACTACGCCGATACGATCGGGGAGGCGTGCGAAAAGGCTCTCGAACTCATAGGCTCACCTTCAAAGAGCGTAGCATATGGCGGCTCCATGACGATAGACGATTCACATCTGAAGGATAAGATAAAGGATGCCGGACATGAACTCATCGTCAGAGAGAATTACAAGACCGATGATGAAGTGAAGGAACTTAAATCAAGGATGGTCAATGCCGATACGTTCCTTATGAGCACGAACGCCATCACGCTTGACGGAGAGCTCATCAACATCGACGGCAGGGGAAACAGGGTGTCATTCCTGATCTACGGACCCGATCAGGTCATCGTGATCGCCGGGATGAACAAGGTTGTAAAGGATGTTCCCGCCGGAATTGATCGCACGAGAAATGTTGCGTCTCCCGCAAATACCGTAAGGCTTAATTGTGACACTCCGTGTGCTAAGACCGGAAGATGCGGCAACTGCCTGGAGCATACGATATGCTGTGAGATAGTAGTGACAAGGGCTTCAATCGTACCCGGAAGGATCAAGGTCATTCTTGTAGGAGAGGAACTCGGATTCTGATCCCGGACGGTCCGTGACAGTCATACAAACAGGAAAACCCCGGCAGATCCTGCCGGGGTTTTGTATCCCACCCTCAAAAGGTTATGAAAGAAGCACCTTCTCATATGCTTCGAAAATGGCTTTCTGAAGTACTTCACGGGACTCGCGTGAAATGGGATGGGCTATGTCGCGGTATTCGCCTTCCGGGGTCTTCCGGGAAGGCATTGCTATGAACAGCCCGTTCTCACCCTCGATGATCTTGATATCGTGAATGGCGAATTCATTATCGAGAGTAACTGAGGCCACGGCCTTCATGTTCCCTTCCTTTGTCATCTTGCGGATCCTGACATCAGTAATGTTCATTTACAAATCATCTCCTAACTAACGTTTATTCGGTACAGCGATCAGAATACATAACGGTCACTCTTCTCGATAACGACCTTGGGACCTTCCTCACCTTTGTAATATGAGTTGGAGAGGATCGTGCCGCCGCTCTCGACGATACAGTTCTCGATGTACGTGTTGTCTCCGATGTAAACATCGTTGAGGATGATCGAATTCTTGATCGTACAGTTGCTTCCGACGAATACTTTCTTGAACAGAAGTGAGCCTTCGACCGTTCCGTTAATTATCGCACCCGATGCAACGAGTGAGTTGCGCACATTGGATCCGACATTGTACTTGGCGGGCGGAAGGTCGTCTACCTTCGTGTATACGTCGGGATACTGTCTGAAGAAGAAATCGCGCACGTCTTTTTTCAGGAAGTCCATATTCGTGCGGTAGTAGTCTTCGATCGAAGCAATGTTGCTCCAGTATGTCTTGATCTTGAATCCGCATATCTTCTTGATGTCCATGTAGCGGATCAGTATATCCCTTACAAAATCAAATCTCTCTTCCTCGGCACATTTCTCGATGAGCTCGATAAGAAGTCTTCTTCTGATCACGTAGATCCCGCACGATACGAGAGTCGACTTGGCTGATATCGGCTTCTCCTCGAAATCTACGACGCGCATCTCGTCATTGAGCTTGACCATACCGAAACGCTCGCAGTCCTTCGGATCGTTGATCTCGGAGCAGACAAGAGAGATGTCGGCACCGTTGTCGATATGAAACTCCAGAAGTTCGTTGTAATCCATCTTGTATATACCGTCACCGGATGCGATCACAACGTAGGGCTCATGGCTCTCCTTGAGGAACGCAAGGTTCTGGTATATCGAATCGGCCGTGCCCCTGTACCAGAAGCTGTTGTCGCTCGTGACAGTGGGCGTGAATATATGAAGTCCGCCCTGCTTACGTCCGAAATCCCACCATTTGGATGAACTCAAATGTTCATGGAGACTTCCTGCATTGTACTGGGTTATGACCCCGACCTTGGTTATACGGGAATTGGTCATATTGCTCAGGGCAAAATCGATTGCCCTGTAGTTACCTGCAACAGGCATTGCGGCAATGGCACGTTTTTGTGAAAGGTCTTTCATCCTGTATGTGTTGCCGCCCGCTAAAATAAGTCCGATCGCTCTCACAGTTCGTCACCTGCCTTTATCAATGTTTTTCCGCTTTCAAGAACGCCGCCGTTTAGATCCTTCTTCGTCAGGACACCCGAAACGATGCTGTTCTTACCTATCGTCACGTTATCGGGAACGACGGTATGTTCGCCGACGGTGACGATACCGTTCGTGTATATCGAAGGATCCGTCTCGTTGGGAACTTCCTCTCCGGCACCGAGGGTGACATTGTTGCCTATCACGACATCTTCTGCGATGATGGCCTTTGTGATGTCACAGCCGTCACCGATCTCGGTGTTGTTCATTATGATGGAATCCCTTACAACGGTATCCTTGCCTATCGTGATGTTACATCCGATGACCGAATTGTATACCTGGCCGTATACATAGGTTCCCTCACCGATGATCGAACGCTCGACCACACTGTTCTCGGATATGTACTGGGGCGGAAGAGTCTCGGAACGCGTATAGATCTTCCAATATTCCTCATACAGGTTGAAATCCGGAACTATATCGATGAGCTCCATGTTCGCTTCCCAGTATGAATGAAGTGTCCCGACATCCTTCCAGTAGCTGTTGAACTCGTAAGCAAAGCATCTGCCTCCCTTTTCGAACAGATAAGGGATTATGTGCTTTCCGAAATCGAGGTTGGGCTGGTCGGCCATTGCTGTCAGAGACTCCTTGAGCGCCTTCCAGTTGAAGATGTATATACCCATTGAAGCGAGGTTGCTGCGCGGCTTCTCGGGCTTCTCCTCGAACTCGGTTATCTGTCTGTTCTCATCGGTGATGAGGATACCGAAACGCTTTGCCTCCTCCATCGGGACCGGCATGGCGGCTATGGTGATCTCGGCATTGTTGCTCTTGTGATAATCGAGCATGACTTCGTAGTCCATCTTATATATATGGTCGCCCGACAGGATAAGTACGTAGTCGGGGTTATATGTTTCCATATATTCTATATTCTGGTAAATGGCATTGGCCGTACCCGTATACCATTCACTGTTTGTACTTTTCTCGTAAGGGGGGAGAACGGTGACACCACCGATGTTCCGGTCAAGATCCCAGGGAATACCGATACCGACATGGGTATTCAGCCTGAGCGGGCGGTACTGGGTAAGGATACCGACTGTATCCACGCCCGAATTGATGCAGTTACTGAGGGGAAAATCGATAATACGGTATTTTCCGCCAAAAGATACGGCCGGCTTTGCAACCTTTGATGTCAGAATGCCAAGTCGGCTACCCTGGCCGCCGGCAAGCAACATCGCAATCATCTCTTTCTTAATCACGTTAACACCTCTGTCTTTCCTGGTTGTATAAAAGTGGCAGTAAGGAATCTTCCCACTTCGTGGGCCCCTCCTTTCTGCAATAATCACTCTTCAAAGATTTTATCACAGTTCTAAAAAAAAATAAACAAAAAGGGACGAAAATCGGCAAAGTATTTGTAGAATTTTCATAAACACAACTGATTGTGTTTTTTGCTTCACGGGACTATTATATATTGCATGAGTTACAGGATCGATTTTTCCAAACCGGTTAAAGTTCATTTCATCGGAATAGGCGGGATCAGCATGAGCGGACTGGCCGAGATACTGCTCGGTGCGCACTTTACCGTGTCCGGATCGGACAGGGCGGCTTCGGATCTGACGAGAAAGCTCGTATCGGAAGGCTGCACGGTCTACTGCGGCCAGAGAAGCGAGAACATCACGGACGATACTGATCTTGTCGTATATACCGCGGCGATCAAAGAGGACAATCCGGAACTTGCCGCCGCGATCCGAAAAGGTATCCCCACGATGACAAGGGCCGAGCTTCTCGGACAGATCATGAAGAACTACGATACGAGTATCGCGGTCTCGGGAACACACGGCAAGACGACAACGACATCGATGCTCACATCGATACTTCTCGATGCCGATGCGGACCCGACGGTCTCGGTCGGAGGAATGCTCCCTTCAATAGGAGGGAATATCAGGATCGGAAGATCAGGGTGCTTTGTCACTGAGGCATGTGAATATACCAACAGTTTCCTGAGCTTTTTCCCGACCATATCGATAATACTGAACATAGATGCCGATCATCTTGATTTTTTCAAGGATATAGATGATATAAGAAGTTCTTTCAAAAGGTTTGCCGATCTTCTTCCCGAAGACGGACTGCTTGTTATAAGCTCCGATATCGACAGATACGAGGAGATCACAAGGGATGTCAAATGCATGGTCGTAACGGTATCGGCGGACGGTAAGGCCGACTATACGGCCGGGTCGGTACGCTATGACGAACGCGGCTGCGCATCGTTTGATGTTATTTATAAAGGAGAGACCCTTACCGATGTTACACTTGCCGTACCGGGAGCACACAATGTGTCAAATGCACTTGCGGCGATAGCGGTCTGCGATCATCTGAAGATCCCGGCGCAGCATATCAGAAGCGGCATAGGTTCATATACGGGGACCGACAGAAGGTTCCAGTATAAAGGAAAGATCGGGGACGTCACCGTGATAGACGACTACGCCCATCATCCGACGGAGATAGCGGCAACGCTGGCGGCAGCGAAGAACGTACCTCATAATAAGCTCTGGGTCGTATTCCAGCCTCATACCTATTCGCGTACCAAGGCGTTGTTCGACGAATTCGCAAAGGCGCTTTCAGCAGCCGATGAGGTGGTGCTTGCGGATATATATGCAGCACGCGAGAATGATGACCTTGGCATCTCGTCAAAAGATCTGAGTGAGGCTATAAAAAGTAATGGAACTTTATCGAGATATTTTGGTTCATTTGACGAAATTGAAAATTTCCTCCTGCAGAATTGTTCCCCCGGTGATTTGTTGATAACCATGGGGGCCGGAGACATAGTAAAAGTTGCAGATGATCTTACGGGATCATGACTTATCCACAATATCCACAGTCTGAAACGGTGAAAATCACTGACCGGGACTGTGGATTTTTTGTTGACATAAATGAGGAGTCCCCATCGCCTTTAGGCGATAGTATTGCGCGACACTCCCGATATTCGAACCGGTTTCCATAAACACTTTACGTACTCTTATCCACACTCTCCACAATCTCGCAAACCCTTGAAAACACTGGGTTTCGGGCAAAATCAACTGTTTCATTTCCGTGGATGCGGTGCTATAATCCATCTCATCAAGTTGCTTTGATAAAAATATGAGACGGGTGAGACAGATGGATCAGATCACGCTTAACAGTGATTTATGTTGTGATGCGCTTGTGATCCCCGGGGCAGCGGTTGAAAGATGCCTTCGGGAAGCGAACGAATCACAGCTCAAGATATATTTGTATCTTTTGAAGAACGGTTCAGAAAGCGCGACGGTGAGTTCGATCGCGGACTATTTCAACTACTCCGAACAGGACGTCAAACGAGCGCTCAGGTTCTGGAACGGCAAGACAAAAACGGTAAAGAATCCCGCGGGGGGAAATGTCGTGGAGTTTTCACAAAGACCGGTATATTCAAAGGAAAAGCTAGCAACACTCATAGGGCAGCCCGATGTGGCACAGCTTATGTTTGTTGCGGAACAGTATATGGGAAGGCCGATCAAACAGGATGAAGTATCATCCATTCTGTATATATATGACGGTCTGGGATTTCCGGCTGATCTCGTGGAGTATCTGCTCGAGTACTGCATCAGCAATAACAAAAAATCATTCCGGAGCATCGAATCGGTTGCGATGGAATGGAAGGAAGCGGGTGTAGCTACACTCGACGCGGCAAAGCGTCTCACGAGACGTATACCCGCCGAGATGACAGCCGTCATGGAGGCACTCGGTTTTCCGAAAGACCACCAGCCTGTTGAGGCTGAGATCGCATATGTCAGAAGATGGACCGAGAGATACGGCTACGGGATGGATATAATAGGAGAGGCGTGCAAGAGGACGGTACTTGCAACGTGCAAGCCGAGCATCAGATATGCGAACGGCATTTTGAAACAGTGGCATGATGCAAAGGTTGTTAAGCCTGAAGACATCCTTGCCGTTGATGAAGAGTTCAGGAAGAAGAACATGACCGGAACAAAGACCGCGGCGGCTCCTTCAAAGAGCGAGACGAAGAAACCGTCGGCAGGGAAGTTCCACAACTTTAAGGAAAGGGAATATGATTACGATTCTCTCCTTAAGGATATCATTTCAAATTAAAAGGTACCAAGGAGCAACACATGGCATTGACACAGACGCAGTATGACGAGATAATGCGCGACTATGAGAGACGTCGCGAGGTTAGCCGTCATAATGCACAGGAAGCCAGACAGACTGTCATAAGAAAGATCCCGGAGTATCAGGAGATAGAGAACAGGATAACCGATATTGCGATGGAATGCGCCGGAAAGGCTCTTGAAGGAGATACATCGGCCGTTGCGCAGATGAAGCGTGATATCGATGAGCTCACGGCAAGACAGAAAACGCTCCTTCGTGAGAACGGCTTCGCGGATGATTTTCTCGAAGAGAAACATGAGTGCCCCGACTGTAAGGATACGGGGTACATAGACGGGACCACGAAGTGCCGCTGCCTTAAGCAGGCGATCCTCAGATACAGGTACCGCCAGTCTAATATCGAGGAAGTCCTTCAGAGGGAGAACTTCGATACACTTACATACGATTATTATACCGACAGCGAAACGGAGAAGATGAGGGAAATCATCGGCAGATGCAGGAAGTTCGCCGATGAGTTCGGAGGAAGATACGAGAACATCTTACTGTACGGAAATGTCGGTGTCGGCAAAACGTTTCTGACAAACTGCATCGCAAAGGAGATCCTTGATAAAGGATTTTCCGTCATATACTTTACATCCATGCGGTTGTTTGATACACTTTCCCGGGTACACTTCAATTATAATAATGATGATGAGATCTCCCGGGACGTTCAGGACGACATATTCACATGTGACCTGCTGATAATTGACGATCTTGGAACCGAGAGCGTCAATACTTTTGTTGCGGGCAGATTATTTGATATACTTAATGAAAGAAATCTTCGAAGGAAGTCGACGATCATATCCACGAACCTGACCATTGAGGATCTGGGGTCGAGATATACCGAGAGAAACTTCTCGAGGATATTCGGAAACTATTTGATCCTGAACCCGGATGTGGAAGACATCCGTATCAGGAAGAGAAGATTTGCATATTGATCCCGTTTAGTCAGGAAGGAGTCCGTTTTTCATGAACAATCCGCGTGAAGAAAAAAGAAACCTTGAGACGATACCTGTAGGATCCCTGAGGATGATACCTCTCGAAGGGTGCAGGGAACTTGGAAAGAAGATAGATTCCTATCTTGTAAAATGGAGAACGGAGCGTGAGAATGAGCACAAAGACTCTCTCGCGTTTGCGGGATACCAGAGGGACTCCTACATACTTGATGCCAAGATAGCCCGTTTCGGCTCGGGTGAGGCAAAAGGTATCATAAACGAATCGGTCAGAGGAACAGATCTGTACCTCATAGTTGATGTCAACAACTACAGTCTTACATACACATTGTGCGGTATCCAGAACCACATGTCGCCGGACGATCACTACCAGGATCTCAAGAGAATAATCGCAGCCGTAGGAGGCAAGGCAAGAAGGATCACGGTCATCATGCCTTTCCTGTATGAATCGAGGCAGCACAAGAGGAGCACGAGGGAATCGCTCGACTGTGCGCTGGCGCTTCAGGAACTTGTCAGAATGGGTGTCGACAACATCATCACGTTTGACGCACATGACGCAAGGGTACAGAATGCGATACCTCTCAACGGATTCGAGACGATCCAGCCGACGTACCAGTTCATCAAAGGACTGCTCACAACCGTTGACGACCTGAAGCTCGATTCGGATCACATGATGGTCGTAAGTCCCGATGAGGGCGGAATGAGCCGTGCGATATACACCGCAAACGTACTCGGACTTGACATGGGTATGTTCTATAAGAGAAGAGATTACACGAGGATCGTTGACGGACGCAATCCGATAGTCAGCCATGAGTTCCTCGGTTCGAGTGTTGAAGGCAAGGATGTTATCGTTGTCGATGACATGATATCTTCGGGAGAGACGGTCATAGAAGTTGCCAAGCAGCTCAAGAAGAGAAATGCCGGAAGGATATTCATAGCAGCTACGTTCGGACTGTTCACGAACGGCATGTCGGTCATGGATGAGGCATACGAACAGGGACTCATTGATAAGGTGCTCACAACGAACCTTATCTATCAGACTCCCGAACTTCTTGAGAAGGAATACTACATCAACTGCGATATGAGCAAGTACATCGCATACATAATCGATACGCTCAACCACGACATATCGATAAGCGATCTCCTCGATCCCAATGACAGGATCCAGGCGGCGATCGCGGAATACAGAGAAAATCATTCGGCACAGTAGATCAAAAGGAGGATCAAAATGGCAAGCGAGATCAAAGACATAAACCTGGCACCTTCAGGTGAAAAGAAGATAGAATGGGTCAAGAGGAACTGTGATCTTCTGCGTACTCTTGAAGAGGAGTTCGTCAAGACAAAACCTTTTGCGGGAAAGAAGATAGCCCTTTCCGTACATCTTGAGGCAAAGACGGCGTACCTTTGCAAGGTGCTCGCAGCGGGCGGAGCGGAGATGTTCGTTACCGGTTCCAATCCTCTCTCGACACAGGACGATGTTGCGGCTGCGCTCGTAAAGGCAGGACTCGAGGTTCACGCCTGGCACGGAACTACTCCCGAGGAATACGAGTCACATATCCGTGCGGTACTCTCACACGGACCGAACATCATCATTGATGACGGCGGCGATCTTATTCATATGATCCATACCGAGATGCCCGAACTGATCCCGGGTATCATCGGCGGATGCGAAGAGACGACGACAGGTATACTGCGACTTCTTGCAATGGACAGGAACAACGAGCTCAAGTTCCCGATGGTGCTTGTCAACAACGCTGAGTGCAAACATTTCTTTGATAACAGATACGGCACGGGACAGTCTGTATGGGACGGTATCAACCGTACCACGAACCTTATCGTTGCCGGTAAGATGGTCGTTGTCGCAGGATACGGATGGTGCGGCAAAGGTGTTGCCATGAGAGCGAAGGGACTCGGAGCGAGAGTCATCGTTACCGAGATCAATCCCGTTAAGGCTATCGAAGCCGTAATGGACGGATTTGATGTTATGCCCATGAAGGATGCGGCAAAGCTCGGTGATTTCTTTGTTACCGTAACGGGATGTGACAAGGTCATTGACGAGGAAGATTTCATGGAGATGAAGGATGGAGCGATCCTGTGCAATGCGGGACACTTCGACTGCGAGATAGATATGGCAAGACTGCGCGAGATCGCGGTTGAGTCGAAAGAGATGAGAAACAATATCATGGGCTACACCCTTTCAAACGGTAACACGCTCATGGTGCTCGGAGAAGGAAGACTCGTCAACCTTGCATGTGCGGACGGACATCCCGCAGAGATCATGGATATGTCGTTTGCGATACAGGCGCTTTCCGCAAAGTATCTTGTGGAGCATGAAGGTTCATTCGACAAGATGATAATCGACGTTCCCGAGGAAGTGGATCACGATGTTGCAACGAGGAAGCTTGCTTTCCTCGGCAAGAAGATCGATGTGCTGACTCCCGAACAGGAAGCATATCTTAACAGCTCGTCGGTGGGATGATATGTACATCATAGTCGGTCTTGGAAATCCGTCTTCCGAATATGCCGGGACACGGCATAACGTCGGCTTTGAAGTGATAGAGATATTGGCCGACAGGTTTGACATAGCGACCGATTTTATCAAACACAAGGCCATATGCGGGAGGGGTGTCATCGAAGGCAACAAGGTGATGCTCGCGATGCCCCAGACGTATATGAACCGCAGCGGCGAGAGCGTAAGGGAACTTGCCGACTATTACAAGATAGATGTTACATCCGAGCTGATAGTCGTATATGATGATGTCAATCTCGACCCCGGAAGGATCCGCATCCGTGGAGGCGGAAGTGCCGGCGGGCATAACGGGATGAAGGACATCATATCGCATCTCGGGACGGATGAGTTTACAAGGGTACGTGTCGGTGTCGGTGAGAAACCGAAAGGATACGATCTTGCCGATTACGTTCTCGGACACTTTACAAAAGATGAACGTGAGCTGATGGACGGTGCGTTCATCGATGCGGCAAATGCCGTTGTCTCGATAATGAATGACGGCATTGATGCGGCAATGAACAGATTCAACAGATCCAATAAAGAAGATGACCAGAGCGTTTGATGCGCCGTTTTCGGAACTGGCGGAATATACCGCACTTTCTGACCTTCTTCGCAAGAATGAAGGTATAGTTGCCGCGGACGGCTGCGTGGATCCTCAGAAACTTCATATGATACACGGAATGAGCGATGATTTTGATTTCAAAATCATCGTTACTTTTAGTGAGACAAAAGCCAGGAAGATATATGAGGATTACAGGTTCTATGATCCGAACGTGCTGCTTTTCCCGGCAAAGGATCTGATCTTCTATCAGGCCGATATATCGGGAAATGTCGTTACCGAACAGAGAATGCGATGTATCAGGGCGCTTACGGAAGATGACCGCTGTACGATAGTGACGACGATAGATGCGTTCATGGCGCATATGGCACCTCATTCGTCGGTAGCGGACGGGATCATATACATTGATGAGGGTGGAAGCGTATCGGAAACGGAGATAGCGGCACAGCTTATAAGATCCGGATATGTCCGGAATTATCAGATCGAAGGAAAAGGACAGTTTTCGATAAGAGGCGGGATCATAGACATATTCCCGCTGACCGATGATAACCCTGTCAGGATCGAACTGTGGGGAGACACCGTTGATTCGATAAGGACATTTGATATATTGAGCCAGCGTTCGATCGGAAAGCTCTCGACAGTCGCTGTATTTCCCGCAACGGAAACGGTACTTGACGAGGAGACGATACGAAAAGGGCTTGACAGAGTATTTGACGAAGCCGGCAAAGTGCGAGAGAGTTACCGTAAGGTCATGAAGACCGAGGAGGGTGCGAACGCCTACAGGATAGCGCAGAATCTGAAGGAGGAGCTGGAGATATCCGGACAGTCTGGGATCAATACCGACAGTTTTCTCGGATATTTCTATGACGCGACGGAAAGCCTGTGCGATTATACAGGATCGAAACGTACGGTGTTCTTCTACGACGAGCCGGCACGTCTTTTTGAATGTGCCGGAGCCGTTGAGGCCGAATACACCGAGAGCATGAGGATGCGCCTTGAAAAAGGCTATGCGCTTCCGACTCAGACGGGTCTCATATATACACGGGAAGAAGTGTTCGCAAGACTCGAGAGAATGAAGGGAGT
>JAFZRD010000218.1 GCA_017620055.1 Lachnospiraceae bacterium | reverse complement strand
TATATTTGAAAGAGATAATAAGTCCAATGCCATGGTAAGAGCCCATGAAGATGATGAATCGGAGTACCTGGGCCATAATCTTGAGAATGCAAAAGTTTACAGGCTCGCGCGCATATATGAGGGATCGAAGGAAACAAAGGTTTCAGAGGATGATCTTGAGAATTCACCGAAGGATCATTTTGTTGTCATGGTCGAGACCGATGATGAAAATCATAACGGCTACGGATACATACGGGAAGGAATAAAGGATACGGCAATCTACTATCAGGGTGACAGAGGTCTTGTAAAGTACATAGACGAAGATACAACGAACAGAAGTGATAGGGGACGTACGAAGTACGAGATGGAAGATGACGATAAGCTTCTTCGCATGTGGCCCGCATTCATGGGTTCTCCCGACAAGTATTGCGAATACGAACTCAGCGAAGGTGAGAAGGCTCCGATCAGTCATCTGGCAGTCGGTCCCAATCCCGACCGTAATTTCGAGATCCCCGAAGGGACACACGAGAAGGCGGGATTCTACAGTCTCGACAAAGTATACGCTTATTTATACAACGCAAATGATCCGTTATATCAGACGGATACCTTTAATGGCTTTGATGATACCGTATTCGGAACCGATTCGCGCAAATACGATGCCGATGTATGGTATGTCCTCAAAGAAGACGGCACCGGATATATGAGAGTATGGAACAGGTACTTTGAGGTCGTGTGGGACGATGACACACAGTATTATTATGATATCTCGGGCAGACATCAGATTGGAACGATCGTCGGTGAGATCGATTCTGACAGAACGTTCATGAGGATGTTCAAGGATGAGATCAACGAAGTGCCGGAATATCCGGATGAACTTAAAGATAAATGAGAAAGGGAGAGAAGATGAAGAAAGAACGAAAGCATTTGGCATTGCCGGTTGCCGCACTTCTGATGGGCGTGCTGCTCGCCGGCTGCGGCAAAGCCGAGCCCGATCCAAACAGCGGTGTGTATGAAGGCACCAAAGCAACGATGATGGGAATAACGATGGAAATTTCCGAAGTCTATGAGAACGGTGTATCATTCGACATCCGGGATGGGGGCAAATGTGTCTGCAATCTGGACGGCGAAACGGCCAAACTGAAATGGACAAGAGACGGCAACTCCATACATTTTGAAGGTGGTGGCGTTGATCTTAACGGAACTATCGGAGGCGGAGATCTGCTTATAGAGAACATGATGGATATGGGAATAGATCTGCAGCTTCACTGTGATGATCTTCTCCATGCCGATCTTGAGAGCGAAGGCGGAAGTGATAATTCGTCCGGAAGTGTTCTCAAGAGACTCAAAGACGCGAAGGAAGGTAAGGATGTTTATGGCGGATCAGGTTCTACGGCATCTGCATCACCTTCAAATGATGATATCAACGATACTGAACAAGACTCCGGCGAAGAAAAATCCGGCGAGGATGGCGATGCCATGTCTTTGGTCAATCCCGATTACAAGAATGTAAAGGGCGACACATATGAGATCGAGGGAATCAGGTTGTTACAGCCCAGTGGGTGGAACTGTTTTGAAGAGTCTGATAATTCTGTCCGTATTATGGTAGGTGCAACAAGCAAAGATGATTACCTGAGTAAGTCTTCCGCTGTGATTGAGTGGCACCCGAATGCTTCCGGAAGCATTGATACAAGTAATTACGGTGAGCCTACGGATGTTTCCGCCGATTTCGGTGATCTTCACTATAAAGGGGCTTCCGGAAGTATACCGGGCGGTTGGTTTGGATTAATGATGATAGCAGAACACAATGACGGTTATATTCTTGTGACGGTAACCGCACCATCGGATGATAGCAGCATTGATGTTACATCGCCGGAATTTTCTGCAATACTGGCCAGTGTTGAGACAAAATAAAAAGGAGCGATCATGATCATGAAGAATCATATTGTAAGAATAACCGTATGCTCTCTTGCATTTGCTGCCTTAGCCGCTGTGCTTTCCGGTTGCGGCAGCAATAAGGTATCCGAAGGATACTGGGTGCTTTCGGAAGTGACTGAGGGCAAAGAGACCGTCAAGGGAAAAGACCTTGATGATTACGGCCTTGAGGAAGCGTATATAGTTACGGAGAAGAACGGCAGCGGCTATGCCGTGCTCTTCGGTATCCCCGCTGATTTTGCGATCAACGAGGAAAAAGGGAACATGAAATTTGAGTCCGGAAAAGTTGATTATTCACTGTCAGGCGACAAGTTGACGCTTGCCGATTCCAATATCACGATGGTATTCAAAAAGAGCAAGGAAGATGTACCGGAAAAACCCAGGGATATCGGATTTGGAAAAGATACCGTTGCATCTGCGGAGGATTCCCAATCTTCCGAGCAGACCGATAAAGGCCCGCTTGATCTTACATACAGCAATCCCCGCGAGTACTTTGAAGGCGACTGGTACGGATGGATGAAGATCGATGCCAGGACGGATTTCTGGAAGAAGATCGACGGAGAGGTATACGATGCGGTATGCAAAGTTGAAATGAAGGATGATGAACATGCCAAGGTTACGATATGGGATGCATACTCCTCTTACGAGGAACCGTTTGCACAGGTTGACTGCTTCGTTTCCGCGATGGGTTCCGATCCTAAAAAGGGTATGATGTACTCTGATACTACAGGTTTCTTCCTGGACGGAAACTTCAAAGAGAACAGCTGGACAATAGATCCGGGCTCATTTGAATGGTCGAATTATATGATGATCGCTTCGACATATGTTGACGGAAGCGGTGTTGATGCAATGGACTATGTTTTCCACTTCAAGAAGTGGGGTGACGATTGGAGTGATTTCTCGCAGAGACCTCCTCATTATGACTGGTACAAGAAATTGATAGATGCAGGCGAAGCAATGCCTGCTACGATTCCCGAAAACTAGAGGCTTATAGGAGGATTAAGAAATGGCATTTTGTATAAATTGCGGGAAACAGCTTCCCGACGGATCAAAGTTCTGCCTGAACTGCGGCACGCCGGTGCCAACCGTTCCCGAACCCGCTCCTGAGATTAAACCCGAACCAGTACCGGAACCTGCACCGGTAGTTGAACCTATACCGGAACCCATACCGGAACCCGCACCACAACCTGCACCGGCACCGGAGCCTCCTAAGGCACCCAAGGCTTCCTTGCAGGGTGGCGGTTCCCGAAAGGTATTGATTTTCGCCGCAGGCGTACTGGCTGTGCTTGTGATAATAGGTGTGATCGTCGGTCTTGTCCTCAAGTTCGCCGGCGGATCATCAAAGAAAGCCGAAGGAACCGGAACTGCTCTTACTGAGCTCCTTGATGATGCAGCGCGGACATACTACGCCGGAGGTGCTTCATCCGAATCATCATCAAAGCCTTCCGCTAAGGATGCCGCGACCGGAGAAGACGGAAATGCCGGTGATACAGAAAATGCCGGCGAGACGGGAAATGCCGGCTCCGCGAAGTCGGACGCAAAGACGAGCACGACACTTCACCAGGGTTGGTATTATGCGGACTACCCGGCAGGATATGAACCTTTTTCGGAAGAAGAGAATTCATTCAGTGACGGAACGGGTAAACACCAGATATCCGCGGAAATCACCTACAGAACATCCTCTGAGCCTGATGCAGCGGCAAAGGCACAGGCTGAAGTTGATATGTGGAACGGAGAGAGACAACTCGGGCCCGTTCTTGATCTCGGAGGATATGAATGGCATACCGTATTATATGATGCTGCCGGCAAACCGATCACATTTGCCTATGCGGATGCCACGGATGAAGTTGTTGCATACTTCATTGCGGAGGGTCTCGCGGTTGATGATCAGGAGCTTCTTGATCTTCTCGCCTCGTTCAAAGCGGTTGACGATCCTGAAAGTGCGCGGGATAAATACTTAAGTCAATTCGACTGAACAGATAAAAAAAAGTTGTATTTTCCGCATGATGTGTGTAAAATAGACGTGCTGGTTATTGGAGTGCATTGCACTTTATCACAATATTTCATTGTTTAGGAGGATTTAAACATGGCAGTAAAAGTAGCAATTAACGGTTTTGGCCGTATCGGCCGTCTTGCATTCAGACAGATGTTTGGTGCTGAAGGTTTCGAGATCGTAGCTATCAACGATCTTACTTCTCCCGAGATGCTCGCTCACCTTCTCAAGTACGACAGCACACAGGGTCGTTACGCTCTTTGCGATAAGGTTACGTTCGGCGAGGATTCCATCTCTGTTGACGGCAAGAAGATCACTATCTACAAAGAAGCAGATGCTAAGAACCTTCCTTGGGGACAGCTCGGTGTTGACGTTGTTCTTGAGTGCACAGGTTTCTACACAAGCAAGGATAAGGCTCAGGCACACATTGATGCAGGCGCTAAGCACGTTATCATTTCTGCTCCTGCAGGAAACGATCTTCCTACTATCGTATATAATGTTAACCATCAGTCACTTACAGCAGAAGACAAGATCATCTCAGCTGCATCATGTACAACAAACTGCCTTGCTCCCATGGCTAAGGCTCTTAACGATTGCGCACCCATCAAGTCAGGTATCATGTGCACGATCCACGCTTACACAGGTGACCAGATGACTCTTGACGGACCTCAGAGAAAGGGCGACAAGAGACGTTCACGTGCAGCTGCATGCAACATCGTTCCCAACTCAACAGGTGCTGCTAAGGCAATCGGCCTTGTTATCCCTGAGCTTAACGGCAAGCTCATCGGTGCTGCACAGCGTG
>JAFZRD010000217.1 GCA_017620055.1 Lachnospiraceae bacterium | reverse complement strand
GGTATACTGTATTTCCCGAAGATCAACATGGAATACGAATCGATAGAGGGAGTCATCAAGCTCTACAACAACCAGGTGTTCATAGCCGACAACATCAAGGAGGTCATACCCGAATTCCTGATGCTGCTCAAGGGCGTCATCGACTGTCCGGATCTGCCGCTCAACGTATCGCGTTCGGCACTTCAAAATGACGGTTTTGTGCAGAAGATAAGCGACTATATCACGAAGAAAGTTGCCGACAAGCTTGCAGGTATGTGCAAGACCGAAAAGGAAGAATATGAGAAATACTGGGATGACATCAGTCCGTTCATAAAGTACGGGTGCCTCAAGGACGACAAGTTCTGCGAGAAGATGACGGATTACATCCTCTTCAAGGATATCGACGACAAGTACATGACGTTGCCCGAGTGCCTCGAACTTCCGGAAAAGAAGACCGAGGAGGCTACGGACGAGAACGGTGAGACCGTCGAGGCTGAAGTCATTGATGAAGAAAAGCCCGCTGAAGAAAAGTCAGGAGATGATGGCGAAGACAAGGAGAAGATCCGCAAGACGATATATTACGTGACAGATCTGCAACAGCAGTCACAGTACATCAACATGTTCCGTGAGCAGGGCATGAACGCGGTCGTTATGACGCATAACATCGACCAGCCTTTCATCAATCAGCTTGAGTCCAAGAACGAGGACATCAGGTTCATGAGGATAGATGCCGACATCACGGATTCCTCACGCGAGGAAGCGACCAAGAAGGATAAGAAGAAGGCTGAGAAGGACGAAAAATCACTCGCCGAACTGTTCCATAAGGCGCTCTCTAACGACAAGCTCACGGTCAAACTTGAGATACTCAAGAATGAGAACATTTCGTCCGTGCTCACCGTTTCCGAGCAGTCGCGCCGAATGCAGGATATGATGAAGATGTATGCGATGGGAGGAATGGATCCTTCGATGTTCGGCGCAGAAGGCGAGACTCTTGTGCTCAACAGCCGCAACGAACTTGTAAAATACCTTATCAACAACAGAGAATCCGAAGACGCGGAGATGTTCGCGGCACAGCTTTACGATCTTGCAGTGCTTGCAAACAGACCGCTTGCGGCGGATGCCATGACGAAGTTCGTGGCAAGGAGCAACGAGATAATGCTTAAGCTCGCGAAGTAAACAAAATTATCGCTCCTTTATTTACACTTGTTTTGTTTGTGATAGATTAAAAAAATCGGTGTTTGTGCATCGATTTTTTTATTTTCTGTTTTTTTCGATGCCTTTTATTATGCTTGCTCAAGACTTCGGGCATCGGAAAATATACTTGACGCAAATTCCGATGCCTTGATCCGTCAATATATGTCGTATCGGGCATCGGAAACATACATAATCGCATATTCCGATGTTTCAAACCATCATGAAGACAAAAGAACCGTCCCCCTGTTTGCATATACAATATATAGTGTTCTAATGCGTGAAAAAGTGGTATAATATTCTACGTGTATGGTTTCGCGGACTGAAAGCACGGAGAGTGATGTATGGACACGAGCGTATTGTATCTGCAGGCAAATGAGAGCATAGCGAACAACCTGAAGGGCAGGTTCAATGACGAAGGCATTGAATTCATATACGTCTCGTCTGCCGCAGAGGCTTTCGAAATGCTGGAGCAGAGGGAATTCTATCTGACTCTGACCGACGGGTTCATACCTGACATGCGGGTACATGATTTTGTCGCCAAGTGCGCAAGGGATTATCCCGATATGATACTCGACGTGTGTATGGATCTGACCGATCCGAAGTACATTCCGATAATCGTCAACGAAGACTGCGTGCGCAAGGTCTTCCTTCCGCCGTGGAACATAGAAGATATAGTCGAAGGCGTCAAGGCGTCGATCGACGAGGCATTTATACACCGCGACCTTGTGCGCAGGATGGATGAACTCAAGGAAGATGAGGATTCATTCGCGCAGATGATTGATTCGCTCAAGAGGTCGCTCCTTAGGCAACAGTACAGTTACAACAGGATATCGCCGTTCTTTAACCGTGTCCTCGATGCTTTTCTGAAGCGGAAGAACATGGACAGTACATACAGCAATTTCGTCAAGAGATCGTGCGACAAGATGATGCGCCTGCAGACGAGTGCCAAGTTCAACACGAATGAACTGAAGGATATCCTCCGCAACAATATGGTCGATGCACTCAGGAATAACGACAAGGTAAGCGTGGGCGAGGTCAAGAGCTGCCTGTACGGCGAAGTGCCCAGATCCGCGATGGCGGACCTTACTTTTGCGCTGTGGATACTGACTGTGACTGAAGGGTTCAAGTGTGATAACGCGGAGCTTTCCGTTGAGAGCAGGTATGTAACGTCCAAGAAGTGTGAGTATAAGCTTTCGGTCATCGGAACAAAGACAAAAGAGCTTTCCGTTGATCTGCAGCTGTATATAGCAAATATCCTCGGTAATATAGTCGATGAGTACCAGAAGTACGACATTAACGGCGGATGGGCTTACGAATTGCGAATTACGATGTAATTTGATACAATATTATTTTAGTGCATTTGTTTTTGAGGTTCTTTAATGAATTACGGAAGAAGAGGGATCAGAAAAAGACAGAAAGTCATGAACTCCCCGGCTACAAAGGTCGGGAAGTTTTGTGGTGTCAGTCTTTTTACTCTTGCCACGTTTGGAGTCTGCGTTGCGGCAGTTGCGGGACTGTGTGCGGGGATAGGTCTCTTCATGGGTGTTGTTGATACGGCACCTGACATATCGAATGTTGATGTTGCACCCGCAGGTTATTCCACCACGGTATATGACAGCGAGGGCAACCAGGTCACAAAACTCGTCGCGGAAAATTCCAACCGTGTATACGTTAAGCTCGACAAGATCCCGCTTGACATGCAGCACGCGTTTGTTGCGATCGAGGATGAACGATTTTACACCCATAACGGTATCGACATAAAAGGTATCATGCGTGCGGGCGTTAAGGCACTCAGCGGAAATCTCCATCAGGGTGCATCGACGATCACGCAGCAGCTTCTGAAGAACAACGTGTTCACGTCATGGACCGAAGAGAGCAGCATGGTCGACAAGTTCAAGAGAAAGTTCCAGGAGCAGTACTGTGCGGTGCAGCTTGAGAAGCGCATGAACAAAGACCAGATACTCGAAAACTACCTTAACACGATCAACTTAGGTCAGGGCACGCTCGGTGTTCAGGCGGCGTCGCAGAGGTACTTCGGAAAGAACGTATCTGATCTTAACATATCCGAGAGTGCGGTCATTGCATGTATCACGCAGAACCCGTCGAAGTGGAATCCGATCTCGCATCCCGATAACAACGCGATCAGAAGGGAAGAGGTCCTGACGAAGATGCGCGACCAGGGATACATAACCGATGCTCAGTTCGCGGAGGCGATGGCGGATGATGTATATTCGAGGATCCAGGTCGTTAACGAAAAGGTCGAAAAGAAGACGATATATACGTACTTTGTCGATGAACTGACCGAGCAGGTCCTCAATGATCTTCAGGAGAATCTCGGATATTCATATACACAGGCATACAATGCACTATACAGCGGAGGTCTGTCGATATTCACCACACAGGATCCCGCGATACAGACCATATGTGACGAAGAGTTTGCGAATGAGGAGAACTACCCGCCGACGACGAGATGGTTTCTGAAATACGAGGCTTCTTACGTTGACTCGGATAATGATCCGGTAAACTTTTCAACGCAATATTTTGAGAAGCATTTCAAAGAAAAAAGAGGAAACAGTTTCAACTGTATATTTGCTACCGAGGACGAGGCATACGCCGCGATCGAGGAGTTCAAGGCTGATGTTGAGGAGCCGGGATATGAGTTCATTACCGAGTCGATCTCACTTACACCGCAGCCACAGGCGAGTGTAACGATCATCGATCAGGCAACGGGTGAGGTCAAGGCTGTTGTGGGCGGACGAGGAGCCAAAAAGGCATCCCTTACTCTTAATCGTGCAACGGATACGAAGCGTCAGCCGGGTTCGTGCTTCAAGGTTCTCGCAGCATATGCTCCCGCTCTTGATGCGGCAGGAAAGAGCCTTGCATCAACACAGGTCGACGAACCATACAGCTACGCAAACGGACGTCCCGTTAAGAACTGGTATAACGGTTACAAAGGAATATGTACGTACAGATACGGTATCGAGCAGTCGCTCAACATCGTTGCGGTCAAGACTCTGACGGATATCACGCCCCAGCTTGGTTTTGACTATCTGCTCAATTTCGGGTTCACTACTCTTGTCGACAGAAGGACTGAGAGTAACGGAACAGTATCGTCGGATATCACGCAGGCCCTGGCGCTCGGTGGTCTTACAGACGGTATCACCAATATGGAGATGTGTGCGGCGTTTGCAACGATAGCAAACGGTGGTATGTATATCAAGCCGATGTTCTATACGAAGATAATAGATCATGACGGAAACGTACTCATCGATAATACACCGAAGACAAGACGCGTGCTTAAAGAGACAACGGCATGGTTGCTCACGAGCGCTATGGAGGACGTTGTAACAAAGGGTACCGGCGCAAGAGTTAACTTTGGCAACATGGCTATCGCAGGTAAGACCGGTACGACAACGAGTAACGTTGATGTATGGTTTTCGGGATTCACACCGTATTATACGTGCGTTACCTGGTCGGGATATGACAACAACGTTCACATGAACGGAAGCGGAGAGACCGGTACAGCCAAGGTACTGTGGAAGGCGATAATGGGCCGTATACATGAAGACAAAGAATACAAGTCGTTCACGATGCCGGAGGGCATTACTACCGCAACGGTATGTAAGAGAACTGGCGGACTTGCGACTGACATATGCCGCGCGGACGGAAGCGCGATAACAGAGTACTTCGCACAGGGAACCGTTCCGACGGAACCTTGTTCCAACCATTACGGCAGCATGTTTGATACAGGACTTGTCTGCGCAATGACAGGACAGAAGGCAACGAGCACATGTCCTTATGCATATGAGGGAACTCCGACTGCGGAAGGATTCTGTCCGCACAGTCTGATCAACGGAGTGTCTGCGCAGGATTACATGACACTGCTCCAGCTGCAGCAGGCGGGACTCGTCAATCCTGACGGAACGCCTGTAGATCCTAACGCGGCAGCGGCGGCAGCAGCACAGGCGGCAGCGGCACAGGCTGCACAGGCACAACAGCAGCAAATGCTTGATGCGCTCAACGCGGCAGCGGCACAGCAGGCACTGAACGCGACCGGACAATGAGCGAATGGCTTACATTGTACAAAGGCGGGACCGGCGAGTACGAGGAAAAGAAATCCCGCTTCATAGCAACTCTCGAGCCGGTATCTTCTGAGGAGGAGGCGGCCGAACTGATCGCTTCCGTCAAGAAGAAATACTGGGATGCGAAGCACAACTGCAGCGCATTCATCATCGGAAACAACGGGGAAAAAACGAGATGCTCGGATGACGGCGAGCCGTCCGGGACCGCAGGGAGGCCTATGCTCGCGGTGCTCGAGGGAGAGCATATCACGAACGCCTGCGTTGTCGTAACAAGGTATTTCGGAGGAACGCTCCTCGGAACGGGAGGCCTGGTCAGAGCATATACTGCGGCAGTCAAGGATGCCGTACAAAACAGTGAAGTGATCAGGAAGAAAAACGGGGGAATCCTGAAGATAGACTGTGACTATAACGATCACGGCAGGATCGTAAATATGGCTTCAAAGGATGGGTATCTCATCACCGATACGATTTTCGGCGAAGCCGTGACGATAACGATGGTGGATGAAGATGCAGCATCGCTTGCGGATCGTATAACGGATATAACTTCCGGAAGGGCAAAATGCCATGAACCTGTACCTGCGGTGTATGCCGTGATCGACGGACAGGTTCATTTCATGGATTGAAGAAGATAGATCTTATTAGGAGATACGGGTATGGAAGAAAAGATGACAATGGAAGAGATCCTGAAACTTGTTGAAGAAAAGCAGTATACCCGTGTGAGACAGGAACTTGTGGAGTGGAATGAGGCCGATATCGCATCGGTACTTGAGGAACTTCCGCATGAGGAACAGATCAAGATATTCCGTATACTTCCGAAGGCTATCGCGGCGGATGTGTTCGCGTTCCTGCCCGTGGAGATAGAGCAGGAGATCATAACGACCCTTACCGATCGCGAGGCTGCGAACATCATCAACAACCTGATGGCGGACGATGCTGCGGATCTGATGGAAGAGATGCCGGCCGGACTTGTTAAGAAGCTTCTTGCAAACGCAGATCCGGAAGCAAGACGTGACATCAATCATCTTCTTCGTTATCCCGAGGATTCTGCCGGAAGCCTGATGACGGTCGAGTTTGTAGACCTCAAGGAAAATCTGACGGTACAGGAGTGTATCGACAGGATACGGACAACGGGAGTCGACAAGGAAACGATCGATACATGTTACGTGCTCGACCTCGGAAGACATCTCATCGGTACCGTTTCACTGCGTGATCTTCTTCTCAATCAGCCCGACGTTCATGTCGTCGAGTTTATGAATGAAAACGTCATCTCAACCAATACGATGACCGACCAGGAAGAAGTCGCCAGACTGTTCCAGAAATACGACCTTACCACGATGCCTGTCGTGGACAATGAAGGAAGACTTGTCGGGATCATCACCATCGATGACGTTGTCGATATCCTGCAGGAAGAGGTTACGGAGGATATCGAAAAGATGGCAGCTATCCTGCCGACGGACAAGCCCTACATGAAGATGGGCACGTTCGAGACATGGAAAAAACGTATACCGTGGCTGCTTCTGCTCATGATAAGTGCAACGGTAACGGGAAAGATAATCACGCATTACGAGGAGGCACTCGGCGCATATGTTGTGCTCACGAGCTTTATCCCGATGCTGATGGATACAGGCGGTAACGCCGGCGGACAGGCAAGCGTTACGATCATCCGTGGACTGTCACTTGATGAGATCGAGTGGTCGGATATATTCAAAGTCATATGGAAGGAGATAAGGGTTGCGGTCGTGTGCGGTGCAACGCTTGCAGTCGCGGGGTTCGCGAAGATCATGATACTTGATCATGTTCCCGTGATCGTGGCACTCGTTGTATGCCTGACCCTGATCGTGACCGTGTTCTTTGCAAAGATCGTCGGATGTTCATTGCCGATGATCGCGCAGAAGATCGGATTCGATCCCGCCGTCATGGCGAGCCCGTTCATCACAACGATCGTGGATGCGCTTTCGCTGCTCATCTACTTCCAATTTGCTACGAGGATTCTAGGGATTTGAAGATAGGAGGGGCCCATCGAAGATGGGAGGAACCTGTCTTCACCGCGAAGCCCTATTCGACGAAGTCGAATCCAAATGGCTGAGCGTCCTTTAGATAAGGAGAAATCAATTAAAATGGTAACAAAACGAGAAGACATACGAAATATCGCGATCATCGCGCACGTTGATCACGGCAAGACTACCCTTGTGGATGAACTCTTAAAGCAGAGCGGGGTCTTCCGCGAAAATCAGGAAGTCGCGGAGCGCGTGATGGATTCCAACGACATAGAACGCGAAAGAGGCATTACGATACTGTCGAAGAATACGGCGGTATCTTACAAGAACGTTAAGATCAACATCGTCGATACACCGGGACAGGCTGATTTTGGCGGAGAGGTTGAACGCGTGCTCAAGATGGTAGACGGCGCGGTGCTTGTCGTTGATGCGTTTGAAGGCGTTATGCCGCAGACGAAGTTCGTTCTGAAAAAAGCGATGGCACTCAAACTCCCCGTACTCGTG
>JAFZRD010000033.1 GCA_017620055.1 Lachnospiraceae bacterium | reverse complement strand
GGGATCGTGATAACGGTTCATGAACATCTCGTGGACACGGCCGAGCATCGCGAACGACGGGAAGAACACGATGTAGTTTCCTTCCTTCGATGATACGACGGACGAGATGTATTCGGCCATCCTGTCGTATTCGCCCTCACTCCTTCGCGTGTATTTGCTCGTGACATCCCTTGCCACAACGAGAAGGCGGTTTGCCGGATCGAATATCGACTTTGCGTATACCGCGGGGTCGCTTTCCTCGGCACCGAGCATCATCCGGTAGTAATGTATCGGAAGGAGTGTCGCCGAGAAAAAGACCGTGAACAGTGCTTTGTCGGTACATGCCCTGACGGGCTTGGCGGGATTCGCACACATAAGGTGCGCCTCGAAGTCGCCGTCATCAGAGAACTTCGTGTACTGCACATAGTCGCTCTCGTTCATGTTCTCGTATATGGCGAGGAAATGTCTGACGCCGAAATAGAATTCGAGAAGTTCCTCAGAGTGTTCGAAATGCTCATGGTCATCAAGAAACTGTTCTATGCGCCCGTTCAGGCGAAGAAGGAGAGATATGAGCACCTCGAAATCATCAACGACCCTCACGTCCTCACATTCACGTTTCAGTGTCAGCAGATGTTTGTTGCAGCTCTCAAGCGACCTTGCAAGCCTCGGGTCGACATCCTTTACAAGACGTTTCATGTCAAGGAACTCTTCTTTGACAAGCTTTGCGGAATACATCTTCATCGCACGCTCGGTAAGGTTATGCGCCTCGTCTATCAGGAACAGGAACCTGCCCGATACACTGTCCCCGAAAAACCTGCGAAGGTACACGTTCGGATCGAACACGTAATTGTAATCGCATATGATCATGTCGGAGAAAAGCGACATGTCGAGTGAGAATTCAAACGGACAGACCATGTGCTTATCGGCATATTCCATGATCGTCTCCCGCGAAAAATCATCTTCCGAAACGAGAAGATCATACATCGCATCGTTGATCCTGTCGTAGTGTCCCTTTGCGTGCGGACAGGCATCGGGATTGCATTCGCATTTCTCGAGCGGACAGATCTTTTCCTTGGCGGTGAGGGTGACCGATTTTAAACGAAGAGCCGTGTTCACATCCCCGGCTTTTCGGAGGAGGTTAACGCAGTCCGAAGCGACGGTTCTCGTGATCGTCTTCGCGGTCAGATAGAATATCTTATCGGCGCGGTCCGAGGACAGGGACTTTACCGCAGGGTATACGTTTGCGAGCGTCTTGCCTACTCCGGTCGGAGCCATGACGAAGAGCCGCTCACCTTTCGTGATCGAGCTGTACACCTGGCCCATGAGCTCGCGCTGACCGCTCCTGTATTCGTACGGGAACTCCATCGTCTCTATGCTCATGTTGCGGATCTTCTTCCAGCCTGTCTCGAAATCGGCCCAGCGGACGTACGCTTTGATGAGGGATCGAAACCACGCGGTTATCTCATCCGCGGTATACAGGTAGTCGAAATATCTGATCTCCTTCGTGTCGAGATTGCAGTATGTCATCCTGACGCCGACGTCGGACAGATGTGCGGTCGCGGCAACGATATACGCGTAGACCTTCGCCTGCGCAAGGTGCTCGGCATCGGGTCTTTTGAGTCTCTCAAGCTCCCTGTATGTCGTCTTGATCTCGTCAACAATGATGTGATTTTCGCCCGAACGGGCGGTAAGAGGATCCGTCTCCTCGAGGCGGTCACCGTCAAACAGATCGACTGACGGTAAGTCTTCGTCCTTCGCATTCATCTCAAGAAGCGCGATATACTTTGTCTCGTCCTGTGAAAATCGCGGGATGCCGTCGCCCTCCTCCGGCCAGATTATGCCGTCAGCCCTGCCGTCTATGATGATCTCGCAGTCGCCGCGTTCGATCATGCATGACAGGTAAACCTCGGCGTGGTAATCCTTGCCCATACGCCGCTGTATCATCCTGTGGAGATTTGCCCCTTCAAGCATAACGGGACCCGTTGAACCCTTGCGCCTGTTGTCGATGTCTCCGTGGCGAAGGATAAACTCAACGAGTCCCCGTACTGATATATGTATCTGTGATGTCATTGTATCAACCAATCATAAAGCGGCCTTGATCTTATCGAGAATGTCGGTGTACATGGCAACAAGCTCACCGTTATTCTCCTTGACGAATGCAAGGTCACCGTCGGCTGCGGCATATTCAAGTGCCTTGGCTTTGGCGGAAAGTTCGGTCGCACCTATCGTGAGGCTGGTGGACTTGATGGCATGGGCATTGACCCTGTAATTGGGCAGATCCTCAGCATCAAAAGCCTTCGCGAGATCCTCGCGCCGGTCTTCCTCAAGATAACCTTCGATCACCTCGCGGTAGATCTCCTCGTCACCTGCACAGTATTCAAGACCAACTTCCTGATCGAGAAATTCAAAACCTATCATACATGCTATGATATAGAAAAATCGCTCAAAAATCAACCGCGGACTGAAAGATTATGAAAAATGTGATATAATATTTGACGGGAAATGTTATTTTTCTTAAAAGGAGGTTGTATATGTCACTGTTTGGGAAAAATCATTCCGGTACCGATGCACTCGAGCAGAAGGTAGCAGAACTTGAGGAAATGCTCAAAGAAGAGCAGAAGAAACGCGAGATGGCGGAGAGCATGCTCGAATCCGTCAACAACAGTACGCATCTTGGTATCTGGATCGCGTATTACAATGAAAAGGGAGAGAACGATGCGGTCATGTATTCGGATGAATTCCGCAGGATGCTCGGATATTCGAAGGCCGATCTTCCCGACAGGATCGAGGCACTCGGCAAACTGATACATCCCGATGATACCGAGAAAGCGTTTGGGGCATTTGCCGCGGCAGCTGCGGATAAGACGAACAGGACCAAATTTGACATAGACTATCATCTTCTTACTAAAAGCGGTGATTACAAACTGTTTCACGCTGCGGGGGAATGTATCCGCAGACCCGACGGCGTTCCGGAGGTGTTCATCGGAACATTCACCGATATAGATGAGCAGGCAAAGACAGCCGAGATACTTGAGACGAGCCAGAGACGCCAGAATGCGGTGGAGCGTATGATGCTCGAAGGTTCGTGGAGCATGGACCTTACGAAATATGCGATCGATGATCCCAATTCCCCGATGGTATTCTCGGACCAGTTCAAGAAGATACTCGGATACACGGGATCGGTTGATTTTCCGGATGTGATGTCGTCCTGGATCACCAAGATGCATCCGGATGATGTTGCCGAGGCTTCCGAGGCAATGGGCAGACAGATGTCGGATCCTTCGGGACAGACAGTGTTTGACATGGAATACAGGATGCTTCACAAGGACGGGCAGTACAGATGGGTTCGCGCATCGAGTATGGTCGTATGGTCAGCCGACAGGACGACACCTCTTATGGCTGCGGGAACGATCCTTGATATAACGGAAGAGAAGGAGAACAAGGTCAGATTCCAAAACGAGATGGCACCAAAGATCGAATCGCTCCGTGACGGTATTTCGGGTATTTCCACAACCATAGGGACTGCCACCAGACAGATGAACGAAGTCGCCACACGTCAGGCCGAGATGACCGAGTCCGCAAGGAAGATAGAAGAGTCTGTTGATGCTTCGATGGAGATAATCACGAGCATCAAGACCATCGCGGACCAGACGAACCTTCTGTCACTCAATGCTTCGATAGAGGCAGCCAGGGCAGGTGAGGCCGGACGAGGATTTGCGGTCGTTGCAAACGAAGTGCAGACTCTTTCGAACTCAACGAAAGAGACAACGGATCATATCGCGGGAATCCTAGGAGACATGAACACATCGATCAAGGATATGCTCGGCCAGATAACCCAGATTAGCGAAGACGTCACCAAAGAGAACGCCGAGATGGAAGGCATCGATTCCACCATCGAAGAGCTTCACGGATTTGCTGCTGAAATAGGAGACATGGTATCGACACTGTATAAGTAAGCAGATCATACAGGATAACAGATCAATAAAGAAGCGGGCATCATCGGATGCCCGCTTTTGTTATATGAATATCAATGTATCCGAGTTATCATTCCGCACCGTCTTTGACTGCAGCAGCCGCTTCCGCCTGGATCTCGGGGAAGTATGAGAGTACAGGCTCTTCATC
>JAFZRD010000216.1 GCA_017620055.1 Lachnospiraceae bacterium | reverse complement strand
TCGAAAGCGCTCTGGATCTTCATCTCGGTTCTCGTGTCGATCGAACTTGTTGCTTCATCAAGGATCAGCATCGGAGGGATGTTGAGCATGACCCTCGTAATGCACAGAAGCTGCTTCTGGCCCGCCGACAGGCCTTCTCCGTCTTCGCCGATCATCGTATCGTAACCCTTCTCGAGCCTCCTGATGAAGCCGTGTGCGTGTGTCTCTTTTGCGGCACTGATCACTTCCTCATCCGTTGCATCGGGTTTGGCCATCCTTAAGTTTTCCATGATCGTCCCCTGTCTCAGCCACGTATCCTGAAGGACCATTCCGTATGATCTTCGAAGACTGTTTCTCGTACAGTTTCTTATATCGTTACCGTCGACCGTGATCGAGCCGTCATCAACATCATAGAATCTCATCAGAAGATTGATGATAGTAGTCTTGCCGCATCCCGTCGGACCGACTATTGCAACCCTCTGTCCGCTCGATACTTTAACGTTAAGATCTTTAATAAGTTCCTTATCCGGCACATATGAAAAATCGGCATCAACTATCGAAACATCACCCTTACAACCGGACAGAACGGTTCCGTCGGAATCATCACTTTCAACGCTCTCGTCAAGGATCTCAAACACCCTGGCGGCACATGCAAGTGCGTTCTGAAGTTCCGAGATCACCGATGATATCTCATTGAACGGTTTGGTATACTGGTTTGCATATGACAGAAACACCGTCAGCGTACCGACCGTCCCGACGGATGCAAGTCCCGGTATGGTTTTTCCGTACCCGATACAGAAAAAGGCACCGCACAAAGCAACAAGCGCATAACAGACCGCATTAACAAATCTTGTTGCCGGGTTGGTAAGCGAGGAGAAAAATATGGCCGACAGCGATGATCTTGTCAGATCCTCGTTTATTGTGTCGAATCTTTCAAGTACTTCCTTTTCCTTCGCAAAGGCTTTGACAACCTTCTCGTTTCCGGTCATCTCATCGATCAGTGCGGTCATCTGCCCTCTAGTAAGGCTCTGTCTTCCGAACATCGAATATGTCCTCTTTGCTATGAACCTGGCAATAAATATCGAAAGCGGAGTAACAAGGACTACGACCGCGGTTATGACCGCGTTCATGGAAAACATGATGACCAGTGTAGCGATTATCGTCATGATCCCGGTAAAGGCCTGCGTAAATCCGAGGAGGAGTCCTTCCGAGAACTGGTCGGCATCGGCCACGATCCGGCTTACGGTATCTCCCTGCGGGTGTGTATCGATATACTTAAGAGGAAGATGTTCTATCTTCCTTATTGCTTCATTTCTGATCGTCTGAACCGTCCTGTACGTTATCGAATTGTTGATGAGATTCATCCCGAACTGCGACAGAGCAACAACCACGGCAAGAAGCGAGGCACGCACCAGCCAGAACGAAACCGATGCAGCCGGATCTCCTATCGAATCGATAGCTCTTCCTATGCATATCGGCACAAGAAGAGTCGCGATAACGGATACTGCGGCAAGAAAGAGCGAAGTGATCATCTTTCCTTTATGATCGCGAAGGAAAGACAATACACGCCTTACAGTCCGCGTCTTTCCGCCTCTTGCAAGCGCCCCGGAGTCGGTATTCAGGTTCCCTTTGGGCACGAAGCCCGATGTGTCCATAGCCATCAGACCGCCTCCCTTTCACCGTCATCCCCGTACTGTGACGCATATATCTCTTTATATACGGTCGAAGACTTAAGAAGCTCCTCATGAGTTCCGTATCCCGCGGCCTCTCCGTCATCAAGGACGAGAATGCTGTCACATGCGCTGACGGAATTGGTTCTCTGCGCTATTATTATCACGGTCGGATCATATGGAAGCGTTGCGATATTCTCGCGAAGCTTTTTATCGGTCATATAGTCAAGTGCAGAAGCACTGTCATCAAGGATGAGTATCGAAGGTTTTGCCGCAAGGACTCTCGCGATCGACAGTCTCTGGCGCTGCCCTCCGGAGAAGTTCCTTCCTCCGGCTTCGACCCTTGCATCCAGTCCTCCCTTATCCTCAATGACCTGTCTGCATACCGCCGCATCACAGGCTTCAAGAAGCTCCTCATCGGTCGCATCGGCATTTCCCCATCTGAGATTGTCCCTGACAGTACCTTCAAACAGGACCGCTTTCTGCATCACACACCCGACAAGAGTCCTGCATTTATCGGGTTCTATCGTCCTGACGTTTTTGCCGAACAGTCTTACCTCTCCTGCCGTTGCATCGTAAAATCTCGGAATGAGGTTCGCGATACTCGTTTTACCGGATCCTGTTCCCCCGATTATGCCGAGCGTCTGCCCGGGCATAACCGCGAACGAAATGTTGCTCACGGCTTCATCTGCAAGTTCATGGTAGCGAAGGCTTACATTCTTAAATTCGACCGCGGGCGCGTCCGAAACTGTTGTATCATCGTTATCCTCTACTGTTGTCATTGAAGGAGTGACGTCGAATATCTCATTAACCCTTGCAGCGGAAGCAAAAGTTCTGTTGAGAGTGACGATAAGGTTCGCAAACTTGATGAGTTCGAGAAGTATCTGCGACATGTAATTATAAAGCGCCACAACCTGACCGGTCGTAAGAACCCCGGCTTCCACTCTCGCTCCTCCCGAATAGATCAGAAGAACTATCGCAAGATTGATCATCACATACGTGAGCGGATTAAGAAGTCCCGACATCCTTCCGGCCTTTAAAAGAAACGTCGCAAGGCTGTCATTTGCCTTCTCGAATTCCCCGATCTGTTCATCTTCAAGTGTAAATGCACGGATAACCCTTGCACCCGACAGGTTTTCCCTGACAAGGCGCAGCACCTCGTCAAGCTTGTTCTGCGCATCCTTAAGACGGGGGATGTTGGTCTTCATGATAAGTGCAACGGCAAGTGCCAGAAGTGCGACAACAAGAACAAAGATAAGCGCACATGACGGATCGATCGTAAACGCCATTACAACGGCACCCGCAACGATAAACGGCGAGCGAAGGAACAGGCGCAGGAACATATTGACGCCGTTCTGCAGTATATTGACGTCGGCTGTCTGCCTGGTGATCATCGCACTCGTTCCGACCGAATCGATCTCTGTAAAACCGAACGAGAGAATATGCGAGAACAGATCGTGACGGAGCTGCTTTGCAAAACCCGTCGCCGCTTTTGCCGCAAAAAACTGGGCCGTACATGATACGGCAAGTCCTACGGCGCCAAGGGCCACGAGTATTCCGAATGACGAGAGGATAACGGAAGATGCCCCTCTTTTTATGCCGCTGTCGATCATACGGGCGATCACAAGCGGTACCGTCAGTTCGAACGCCGCCTCCAGCATTTTAAAAAGAGGCGCCAAGACGCACTCTTTTTTATAATTGTCCAGATATTTGAATAGTCTTCGCATCGTTTACAAGAAACCCTTTATTTGTATCCTTCGGGATTGTTCTTCTGCCAGTTCCATGAATCCCTGCACATATCAACGATATCCCGCTTTGCTTCCCATCCGAGTTCTCTTTTGGCTTTGGATGCATCGGCATAACACACGGCAATATCACCGGGACGTCTTGCCTTTATCTCGTAAGGTATCGTGATCGAATTTGCCTTTTCAAAACTCTTCACAAGATCGAGCACGGACACGCCCTTTCCTGTTCCGAGATTGTAGACGCAAAGTCCCGCTTTTTCGGTTATCTTCTTCAGTGCCATTATATGACCGTCGGCAAGATCCGATACGTGAATGTAATCCCTTACACCCGTTCCGTCGGGGGTATCATAGTCATCGCCGAACACTCCGAGCTTTTCGAGTTTACCGACAGCGACCTGTGTGATATACGGCATCAGATTGTTCGGGATACCTCTCGGATTCTCACCTATCCTTCCGGACGGATCGGCACCTATCGGATTGAAGTAACGCAGCAGCACGATGTTCCATTCTTCATCGGCTTTTGCCATATCCATGAGGATCTGTTCTATCATCGATTTGGTCCAGCCGTAAGGATTCGTACATACTCCTTTGGGGCACTCCTCCGTTATAGGTATAGTCTCGGGATCACCGTAGACAGTAGCCGAAGAAGAGAATATGAAGTTCTTCATGTTGTGATCACGGAGTGCTTTTAACAGATTGAGCGTTCCGGTTATATTGTTGTTATAGTATTCCCACGGTTTTGCGACCGACTCCCCGACCGCCTTGAGACCCGCGAAGTGAATGCAGCAGTCAAAATCATTCTCGCCGCATATCCTGTCAAGAAGAGGCGCATCAAGAATATCACCGACATACAGTTTTGCCTCTCGTCCCGTAAGCTCTCTTACCCTGTCGAGCGATTCCCTGGATGAATTCGACAGATTATCGAGAACAACAACATCGTGTCCTTCACGAAGGAGCTGAAGAACCGTATGGGATCCTATATATCCGGCACCGCCGGTCACAAATACATTCATATACCGTCTCCTTATAACACACCACGACACCCGGATAGTATCAGGTGTCGTGGGATCGTAATCATATCGTTTGGTATTACTTCTGTGCTATAGCAGCCTGTGCCGCAGCAAGTCTTGCGATGGGAACTCTGAAAGGTGAACATGATACATAATCAAGTCCGAGGCTGTTACAGAATTCAACAGACGAAGGATCTCCGCCGTGCTCACCGCAAATACCGACGTGAAGCTTGGGATTGACAGGCTTGCCCAGATCCATCGACATCTTCATGAGCTTGCCGACACCGTCTCTGTCAAGTTTTGTGAACGGATCGTTCTCGAATATCTTTGTATCGTAATATGCGTTCAGGAACTTGGCCGCATCGTCTCTCGAGAATCCGTATGTCATCTGTGTAAGGTCGTTCGTACCGAAGCAGAAGAAGTCTGCGTTGGCAGCGATCTCGTCGGCCGTAAGAGCAGCTCTCGGGATCTCGATCATCGTACCCACTTCATATTCAAGCTTGAATCCGGCAGCCTTGATCTCTTCGTCTGCTGTCTCAACAACGATCTTCTTAACGAAGTTGAACTCTTTGACATCTCCTACGAGAGGGATCATGATCTCGGGCTTGACGCTCCAGTTCGAATGCTTCTTGGATACATTTATGGCAGCCCTGATGACAGCCTTTGTCTGCATCTTGGCGATCTCGGGATATGTAACCGCAAGACGGCATCCTCTGTGACCCATCATCGGGTTGAACTCATGGAGTGAATCAATGATGTTCCTGATATCATCCACGGATTTGTTCTGAGCCTTTGCAAGCTTTTCGATATCGGCCTTCTCGGTCGGAACGAACTCGTGAAGAGGGGGATCGAGGAAACGTATCGTTACCGGATATCCTTCAAGAGCCTCATACAGTTTCTCGAAATCAC
>JAFZRD010000215.1 GCA_017620055.1 Lachnospiraceae bacterium | reverse complement strand
GGCCTTCTCATAGCAGGTGTCTATGATGTATTTCACTTCATCGTCTATCCTTGAGGCCATGGATTCGCTGTAGCCTCTCGCATGGGCAAGATCACGGCCGATGAACACCTCGTCGCCTTCATCGTTGTAGCAGATCGCACCGATGTTATCGCTCATGCCGTAACGTGTGACCATGTTCTTCGCGATATGGGTTGCCGTCTTGATATCGCTTGAAGCGCCTGTTGTTATATCATCAAGAACTATCGATTCCGCGGCTCGTCCGCCGAGTATCGCAACTATCTGGTTGAGCATCCTGCCCCTGGTCTCAAACATCACATCCTCTTCGGGCATCGACATCGTATAACCGCCGGCTCCGAGTCCCGTAGGTATGATCGAGACCGTATTTACGGGATCGATATCGGGAAGGATATAGTGAAGGATCGCGTGTCCGCTCTCGTGAAATGCGGTTATGCGCTTCTCTTTGTCGGATACGACCTTGCTCTTCTTCTCGGCACCGACACCCACTTTCAGGAACGATTCCCTGATATCCGACATCTTTATGAACTTGCGTCCGATCTTTGCCGCCTTGATAGCAGCCTCATTCATGAGGTTCTCAAGGTCCGCTCCGGTAAAGCCCGCCGTCGATTTGGATATCTCGTCAAGATCAACATCCTCCGCGAGCGGCTTGTTCTTGCTGTGCACATCAAGGATCTCGCGTCTTCCCTTGATGTCGGGAGTTCCTACAGCGATCTTCCTGTCAAAACGACCCGGTCTCATGATCGCGGGATCGAGGATATCCACACGGTTTGTGGCCGCGAGGACTATGATCCCCTCATTGACTCCGAACCCGTCCATCTCAACGAGCAGCTGGTTAAGCGTCTGCTCTCTTTCGTCATGACCGCCGCCCATACCGGTTCCGCGCCTTCTTGCAACGGCATCTATCTCATCGATGAACACGATGCACGGTGCGTTCTTTTTGGCCTCCTCAAACAGATCCCTTACACGGCTGGCACCGACACCGACAAACATTTCCACAAAGTCCGAGCCTGAGATCGAGAAGAACGGTACCCCCGCCTCTCCGGCGATCGCCTTTGCAAGCAGTGTCTTACCTGTTCCGGGAGGTCCCACCAGGATGACTCCTTTCGGTATCCTTGCACCGACATCGACGTATTTCTTGGCATTTTTGAGGAAATCCACTATCTCCTCAAGATCCTCTTTCTCCTCATCAAGACCCGCGACATCGGTAAACTTCATCTTGTTGTCGCTGCTTGACAGCTTGGCGTGACTCTTTCCGAAGTTCATCATCCTGTTGTTGCCGCCCGCGGATCCGTTCATATAAGTAAAGAACACGATCATGAGCACAACGATGATGAGTGAAGGAAGTACATAAGCCGTAAACCATCCCTCGCGCTTAACGTCCTCCATCACATATCCGGGATATTTCTTATCGAGTTCCTCCGCTATCTTATTGATATCGGAAGTATACATATACATCGTTATTCCGGAGTTAAGTACCAGCCTGACTTCACCCGTCGGCACTTCCGCATTCTGTATGAGCCTTATGCCGGCTATATCCCCGGATTCAAGATATGATTCGAATTTATCGTGATTGATCGGAGCTTTCGTGCTGTCCTGCATCCGTGACCATATCAGTGCCATTCCGACAAAGATGAGCAGGACCACGATATAAAAACCAAAACCTCTTCCTTTTCCGCTGTTCAAGTGTCTGTATGTCCTCTCTTATTATTCGGTCGAAACTATTCCTATATAGGGAAGATTTCTGTATTTCTGGGCATAGTCAAGGCCGTATCCGACAACGAATTCGTCGGGTATGACAAATCCCGTGTAATCAACGTTCACGTCTTTCTCGCGTCTCTCCGGCTTGTTCAGAAGGGTACACAGCTTGACCGATGCGGAACCGCGCTTTTGAAGATTGTCGAGAAGATAACTGAGCGTGTTGCCCGTATCCACGATATCTTCAACAACAAGAACATCCCTGCCCTCTATCGGTTCGTCAAGGTCCTTGTTGATCTTAACTATCCCAGATGACACTGTGGAATCGCCGTAACTTGATACGCTCATAAAATCAAGCGTAACCGGTACGGTGATCCGCTTTGCGAGTTCACACGCAAAGAAAGTTGCTCCCTTGAGGATACCGACGATATGAAGTGATTTTCCCTCATAATCTTTACTTATTTGCTCGCCCATCTCCCTGATCCGGGCATTTACTTCCTCTTCCGTGAACAAAACAGATATCCTGTCAGCCATTGTCCGCTCCTTCCGATACTTCGGGCTCTTCATCAGGCCCTTTGTCGTTCCTGTCATAGATGAACTCGATCACCGTTGTCGTATCCGCGGTAACCTTTACATCTTCAGATATCCTGTAACCGAGTATCCAATATATCTTGGATCCGCTTGCAAGAAGAGGGATCTCCTCCCGCTCGCTCTTGGGTATCTTCTCGTTTATCATATAGTTCTTGAGATTACCTTCGTTGCCTTTCTTGTTTATAACGAGATAATCCCCGGATTTGCGAGTTCTTAAACACAACTCGCCCGTCATCTTGCCGTAATCCATCCACTTCCTGTACGTTTCGTCCGGAACGTCACTTAAGCTGAACTCATTGAGGATACGGCATGTGACCGTACTGCCGTCAGGCAGCAGATAGCTTCCTTCTCCGACAACGGGACTGAAGAGCTTGTACGCGGCCGTTTTCGACTTTTTACGTCCGGGTACCGCTTCCCTTGAAACGGAAGATTCAACTGAGGCCGGCATAACAACCTCTGATCTGTCCGCATTGACAAGTTCCTGTATCTGCCCGTCAAATCCTTCCGCCGGCTTGATATAAACGATCCCGGATTCCCTTACAACGGTCACGCCTTTGGGAAGATGGATCTCTCCGCTCTTGGGTTTTGATATCATCTCGCATAGCGAATCTATATGGCTTCGTGTAACGTCTTTGATCGATACTCCGGCACGCGTGATCAGTGCTCTTACCGCGAACTTCAGAAGTATCGGCTCGGCCTGCGTGAGCACATCGGCCTTGTACTTCTCCGTCAGGCCTTTTGTT
>JAFZRD010000214.1 GCA_017620055.1 Lachnospiraceae bacterium | reverse complement strand
TGCTTCATGCCGCAAAGCTCGTGCAGATAGACGAACTCATGGAGAGAAAACCTTCGGAACTGTCGGGAGGACAGCAGCAGCGTGTCGCGATAGCAAGAGCTCTTGTGAAGACACCCAGAGTCCTTCTCCTTGATGAACCGCTCTCTAACCTTGATGCAAGGCTGCGTCTTCAGACAAGGGAAGAGATAAGGCGCATACAGCGGGAGACAAAGATCACGACCGTGTTCGTAACGCATGACCAGGATGAGGCGATGAGCATTTGCGATCTGATCGTTGTCATGAAATCCGGTATCATGATGCAGATGGGACGTCCGCAGGATGTGTATGACGATCCGGTCAATCTGTTTGTTGCAAAGTTTTTGGGAACACCTCCGATAAACGTGTTTGCCGGCAGGATGAAGGACGGGAAGCTGTTCATCGGGGAAGATGCTGTACTCGAGTCGGGTGATTTTCGCGGTGAGCGGGATGTGTATGTGGCAGTAAGGCCCGAGGGATTCAGACTTGATGATAACGGACCGCTCAGATGCAGGCTCGGAAGGCTCGAGGTCATGGGACGCGACGTATCGATCGTGTCGGAGCATGACGCGACGCTTGGCGATACGGGACTCATCCGCTCGATAGTGAACGCGGATAACAAGATAGATCTTGATAAGCAGGAAGTAAGGTTTGCGCTCAAACCACACAAGGTATTTGTGTTTGACAGGGAGTCGGAGGAGCGCATCAGATTCGAGGCGGCGGATGGAAGATAAGTTCAAGGCAAAAGGCTGGCTGTATCTTCTGCCGGCGATACTGTTCCTCGGCGTGTTCATGGTGTATCCGCTCGTGGACGTGTTCGTGTATTCGTTTGAGGAAGGATACAACTTCGCGACACAGACTTTCTTCGGGACCGGGGGATACAACTACTCGTATGTCCTGAGGGATCCGTATTTCATACAGGCGCTCAAGAATACGTTCATTATCGTTATCATAACCGTGCCGCTATCGACGCTCATAGCGCTGCTGATATCGCTCGGTCTGTCGTCGATAAAGCCTCTCAAAGATCTGTTCCAGATGGTATATTTCCTGCCGTATGTAACGAACACGCTGGCTGTAGGCCTTGTGTTCATGATCCTGTTCAAGAAGACCGCGTATTCGGACGGTCTTGTCAATATGTTCATCAATTTCTTCGGCGGAGAGAGCATAGATTTCATCACGGGCTCATATGCCGCGAAGATGTTTGTCATGTGTTTCTACACGATATGGGTCGTGCTCCCTTTCAAGATCCTCATACTCACATCGGCACTCGCGAGTGTTCCGAAAGTGTATTACAGCGCTGCCGAGGTCGACGGGACAAGGCCTTTCAGGATATTCTACAAGATCACGCTCCCGATGATATCCCCGATGATATTCTATCTTGTCATAACAGGCTTCATAGGCGCGTTCAAGGCATATTCGGACGAAGTCGCACTGTTCGGGACCGATCTGAACTCGGCCGGCATGAACACGATAGTCGGATACATCTACGACATGCTCTACGGTGACTCGGGCGGGTATCCGAGCTTTGCATCGGCTGCCGCTATAATACTGTTTGCGATCGTGCTTACGATAACCGTGATCAACCTTATGGTGAGCAGGAAGGTGGCGGTGAAGTGATATGAGAAGCAGGGCAAAGATCATAAAGAAAACGTTCATATACATCTGTCTGGCCGCATGGGCGGTCATAGTGCTGTTCCCGTTCTACTGGATGCTGCTGTCGTCGATAAAGAGTTACAGTTCGTATAACAGGGAATACACTCCGAAGTTCTATGCCACATCACCGACGCTGTCAAACTACGCGGATGCGTTCACATCGGTACCTCTTTCGAGATATCTGATGAACACGCTCATATTCACGGTTATAACAACAGCTGTTATGCTTATCGTGATAACGCTTGCGGCATTTGCGTTCGCGCGTCTTGACTTCAGGGGCAGGGATCTCGTGTTCACGCTGTTCCTGGCTCTCATGATGATCCCGAACGAGCTTGTTATCATTACCAACTATGTAACAATAACAGACCTGAACTTAAGAAATACGTTCACCGGCCTGATACTGCCATCGGTAACATCTGTTTTCTATATATATCTGCTGAAGGAAAACTTCGCACAGGTAGGAGATGACCTGTATAAGGCCGCCAAGGTGGACGGAACTTCAGACATACGTTATCTTACGAGAGTACTGATCCCTATATGCAGACCGACAATGATAACAATCGTTATTCTTAAAGTGATAGAGTGCTGGAACTCATTCGTATGGCCGAGACTTGTCACTGACAGGCAGGAATACTTCCTTGTGTCAAACGGTATCCAGGAGATCCGTGAGAGCGGGTTCGGACGTGAGAACATCCCGGCGATGATGGCCGCGGTCGTTATAATATCGCTGCCGCTCATAATCCTGTTCCTTGTATTTCATAAGAAGATAATGGAAGGTGTCGCGACCGGAGGTACAAAGGGATGAGAAGGAAGAGACTTTCGTTTACACATATCGCGCTCATCCTGGTCATGGCTCTGACGCCGCTTCTTGGTGCATGTCACGGATCAAAGGGGCTTCCCGAATTCGTCATGCCCGAGAGCTTTGACGAGGGACGTCAGTATGAGATAACCTTCTGGGCCAAGAATGATACGAACAAGGTTCAGAGCGACATATACAAGAAGGCGATATCCGATTTCGAGGCCCTGTATCCGAACATCAAGGTCAATATGCGCCTGTACACCGATTACGGTCGCATATACAACGACGTTATAACGAATATATCCACGAACACGACACCGGATGTGTGCATAACATATCCAGACCATATCGCAACATACATGAGCGGGATCAATATCGTCGTGCCTCTCGATGACGTGGCGGCAGATCCGGGTTACGGACTCGGAGGAAGCGCTCTTAAGTACGACGGACCGGCAAAGGAAGAACTGATAGGAAAGTTTGTCGACGAGTGCCGTCTGTCCGGTACGCTCTATGCGCTTCCGTTCTTAAGATCGACGGAGGCTCTCTATATAAATGAGGATATGGTAAAGGCTCTCGGTTATGAGGTGCCCGATATCCCGACGTGGGATTTTGTCTGGGAAGTGTCCGAGAAGGCAATGGAAAAGGATGCATCCGGAAACTATGCCATTAACGGACAGAAGGTACTGATCCCCTTCATATACAAATCGACCGACAACATGATGATATCCCAGCTGCGGCAGAAGAATGCACCGTATTCGACCGAAGACGGTGAGATAGGCCTTTTTAACGACACAACGACGCAGCTTCTTCTCGAGACGGCCAAGCACGCGGGTACGGGAGCTTTCTCAACGTTCAAGATATCAAGTTATCCCGGCAACTTCCTTAATGCCGGACAGTGCATATTCGCGGTCGACTCTACGGCCGGAGCGACATGGATGGGCGGGGATGCGCCCCTTTCGGATATCGCCGACGAGAACAAGGTAAGCTTTACGACGGTTGTCCGTCCGATACCGCAGTTCGATCCTTCATCTCCGAAGATGATGTCGCAGGGCCCGTCGGTGTGCGTGTTCAACAAAGAGGATCCGCAGCACGTTCTCGCATCGTGGCTGTTCGCACAGTTCCTCCTGACCGACGAAGTCCAGACGGCATATGCCAAAACGGAAGGATATGTTCCCGTTACTACGAAGGCGCGGCAGTCATCGGGATATCAGGAATACATGGCGCTTGCCGGGACCGATAACAATGAGCATTACAGCGTCAAGATGGATGCATCAAAGCTTCTTCTCGACAATACCGACAACACGTTCACGACCCCTGTGTTTGCCGGATCCGCATCATTGCGTGATGCCGCGGGCGCACTCATAGAGAACGTGACGAAAGCCGAACGGCGAGGTACAAAGGTCGACGAAGCGTTTATAGATAAGACTTATAACGATGTCAGGAGCCTCTATAAGCTCGATTCGCTCGGAGGCGGCGCGATGAAGAAGGAAGGGGCGGGACCTCTTCCGGCAGCATCCAAAGCTCTCCTGGCAACTCTTGCGATCGCATGG
>JAFZRD010000213.1 GCA_017620055.1 Lachnospiraceae bacterium | reverse complement strand
TATCCTCGAAATGGTCAGCCCGCTGTTTGATACCGTTCCCGAGGTGGCCGAAGACAAGGAGATAGTCACAAGACTGTCGGGCGCCATCGAGCTGAATAACATTTCATTCAGATATAACGAGGAGATGCCGCTCGTTCTCGATGACATATCCTTAAAGATACGTCCGGGCCAGTATGTAGCCATAGTCGGTAAGACCGGATGCGGCAAGAGTACGTTGATGCGTATAATGCTCGGTTTCGAGACACCGCAGAAGGGTGCCGTGTTCTATGACGGCAAGGACTTAAAGCGACTCGATCTGAAATCGCTCCGCCAGAAGATCGGTGCCGTTATGCAGAACGGCAAGCTCTTTACCGGCGACATCTATTCCAATATAGTCATTTCGGCGCCGTGGCTGAACCTCGATGCCGCATGGGAAGCGGCCGAGATAGCCGGCCTTGCGGAAGATATTCGAAGGATGCCGATGGGAATGAACACGCTCATATCGGAAGGCTCCGGCGGCGTGTCGGGAGGACAGAAACAGCGACTCCTCATTGCAAGAGCGGTCGCACCGAAGCCGAAGATACTCATATTCGATGAGGCCACGAGCGCTCTTGACAACGTTACGCAGAAGCAGGTATCCGATGCTCTCGATGCGATGAAGTGTACCAGGATAGTCATCGCCCACAGACTGTCGACGATCAGACAGTGCGACAGGATAATCGTTCTTGAAGGCGGTAAGATAATCGAGGACGGAACTTATGACGAACTGATGGCGCAGAAGGGATTTTTCGCGGAACTTGTGGAGCGGCAGCAGATAGAGGAACAAAAAGACTCCAAAGAATGATGGATAATATTGTGATTTTGAGGTATCATATACAGTGATGTGATCATCATAAGCTGAAAGGAGATTCAAAATGCTTAACATTGAAAAGAAGGTTGAAGGAAGCAGGATCGATATCGCGCTCGAAGGAAGACTCGATACGACAACGGCGCCAGAGCTCGAGGAAGTTGTAAAGGCTGAGCTTGCAGGCAAGGATTCACTCGTATTCGATCTTGCCGGACTCGAGTATATCTCCAGTGCGGGACTGCGTGTGCTTCTTTCCGCACAGAAGATCATGAACAATCAGGGAAGCATGGTCGTTAAGAATACTTCCGAAGAAGTGAATGAGATATTCGAGGTAACGGGCTTTGCGGATATCCTTACGATAGAGTGAGGCAGATCATGAACAAATCCGCAGAGATGTATGTTAACAATACGGAGGAGAATGCTTCGGCGGCTCTTAAGAAGATCGACGAATTTCTCGTCCATCAGGATATCGACCGCAAGAAGACGATCCATCTGCGCCTTCTGGCCGAAGAGACGATCGGAATGGTGAAGGCCATGACGAGTGATTTCATGGCACTCATGTGGGTCGAGGAAGAAGACGGTGTATACCGTATAAGGCTGACGGTCAAGACCGACATAGACAAGGAGAAGAAGAGTGAACTTCTCTCCGTCGCAACATCGGGCAAGAACGCGGCGGCCAAGGGATTCATGGGCAAGATCGGAGAGATCATCGAGAACGGACTCCTCAGTTACGACAACGTCATGAAGCTGCAGCAGGAATACGGCAGCGGCTATACCGATTATGTCGGCATGGGCATGTGCGTGCCCGGAGAGATCCAGATGGCCGGAGATCCGCTCGTATGGTCGCTCAGTAAATACAGGTCATCCCTCGGTGAGGAAGCCGGCGGTGAGGACCCCGCAGGTGCCGCATGGGACGAACTTGAGAAGTCCATCGTTGCGAGCCTCGCTCAGGATGTTGCGGTCGGCGTAAGAAAAGACCGCGTTGATATGGTCATTACAGCTAAATGAACGGTTCCGGAAATATAAGAGAACTGAATATCGAAGCGCTGACATCGAATCTTCAGCAGGTACTCGATCACGTCGATGCCTGCCTTGAAGAGGCAGATTGCCCTGTCAAGGTGCAGATGCAGATAGACGTTGCGGTTGAGGAGATATTCGTCAACATCGCAAGTTATGCGTATGCCCCCGGAACTGGTGATGCCAGTGTCGGTGTTGAGATCCTGGAGGATCCGCACAGGGTGGAGATCACGTTCGCCGACAAGGGTATGCCGTATGATCCGCTCTCGCGTGAGGATCCGGATGTAACCCTTTCTGCCGGTGAGCGCCCGATCGGAGGACTCGGCATATTCATGACCAAGAAGATGATGGATGACGTCACTTACGAGAACAGGGACGGGAGTAATATACTTAAGCTGGTGAAGAACCTGTAAGAGTGTACATATAAGGGGATGAAATAATGGCACGCAAGATTGACAGACTGCGGTCAAACATGAGCTTCAACATGATCGGGGCCGTCGTTTTACTGCTGGCGATATTCGGGGTCATCGTCGGCGTGATCGGACTGATCAGTTTCACCAATGCGTTCAAAAAAGAATATTCAACGTCTACGTATCACATGGCTGATACGGCGGCGACGCTCGTAAACGGAGACCACATCGGGGATTATCTCGAGGGTGAACATGAGGACGAGTATGAGCGTACACAGTCATATCTCGACGCTTACTGCAATGCGATGAACGTATCGCTGCTCTACGTCATCGATGTGGACACGACCGATTACGGAAGGTTCGTATCGATATTCAATTCGGTTAACAATTCCGTTGCCAATACCAAATACGATCCGTGGGAACTCGGACATAAACGGGATACCACGAACGAGGAATATGAGGACAAGTACGAGGCTCTCTATAATAAAGAGAAGCCTTATGAGACCATATACCGTTACAAGCCGACCGACGGCTCGCTGCCTCACATAACGACGCTCGTGCCGGTGAAGGATTCTTCGGGGGATGTTGCGGCCATACTGTGCATCCAGAGACCGATGAGCGTGCTCGCCGAAGCAAGGGCGCCTTATCTTGTGACGATACTCATTTCGACATGTGTTCTTGCGGTGATGTTTGCGATCTTTGCCGGAGCATATCTGCGCAACCAGTTCGTGCTGCCGATCAGGAGAGTATCGGATGAGGCTTCACGTTTCGCGAAGGACAACACCAAGGGCGCCGAGCTTGACGATGTCAGTAAGATCGAAGAGATATATGACCTTGCGGTATCCGTCGATAAGATGGAAACCGATATGCTTAAGTATATCGAGAACCTGACGAAGGTGACCGCGGAGAACGAGAGGATAGAGACCGAGCTGACTCTTGCGAGCAGTATCCAGGAGAATTCCGTACCGAACGAGTTTCCTGCATTCCCCGGCAGAAGTGATTTTGACATATATGCATCGATGACTCCCGCCAAGGAAGTAGGCGGTGATTTCTATAACTTCTTCCTGATCGATGACGATCATCTCGCCGTTATGATCGGGGACGTTTCGGGCAAAGGTGTTCCGGCCGCGCTGTTCATGATGGTCACGAACATCCTGACAAGTTACAGGACGAGGACCGGAGGTGATCCTTCCGAGATACTCTCATTCGTCAACAACGATCTGTGCGAGCACAACAAGCTCGATATGTTCGTGACGCTGTGGCTCGGTATCCTTGAACTGTCATCCGGAAAGCTCATATATGCGAACGCGGGCCATGAAGACCCTGTGGTATACAAAAAGGCGGAAGACCGGTTCGGACTCGTGGAGAACAAGCACGGGTTTGTTGCGGGAGGAATGCCCGGGATGAAGTATACCGATCATGAGATCACGCTCGATCACGGGGATCGGCTGTTCATATACACGGACGGCGTACCGGAGGCCACGAACGGAGACAACAAGATGTTCGGACTCGGGAGGATGATCGATGTTCTCAATGAGAACGCGAAGAAGGATCTCGAGGGACTTCTTAAAGGTATACATGAAAGTGTTAATGCGTTTGTAGGCAGCGCACCTCAGTTTGATGATCTGACGATGCTCTGCCTTGAGAGGAAATGATATGGCTGAATTGAAATGCCCGCACTGCGGTCAGGCGTTCACGGTGGATGATACGGAGCTCGGTTCGATCATCTCGCAGATAAGGGATGCCGAGTTTGAGAAGGAACTGGATAAGAAGGCTGCTCAGATGACGGAGCATCTCAAAGAGAAGCATGACCTTGAGATCACGCGCCTCAAGAACACGATTGACGGACTTGAGGACAAGAAGACGATCGCGGTCATGGAGGCCGTGCGCAAGGTCGAGAGGGAGAAGCAGGACCTTGAGAACGCCAGGCACGATCTCGAGAATGAACTGGCCCGTCAGAAGGAGAAGGACAGATTCCTTCTCGAGCAGAAGGACGAGCAGATCGCATATTACAAAGACATGAAGACGAAGCTTTCGACGAAGATGGTCGGAGAGTCTCTCGAGAGGTTCTGCGAGACCGAATTCGAGAAGCTCCGTGCGGCTGCTTTCAGGAATGCCGAGTTCGGCAAGGATAACGATGCCAGGAGCGGGAGCAAGGGTGACTTCATATTCCGCGAAGCGGATGAGAACGGTGTCGAGTTCATATCAATAATGTTCGAGATGAAGAACGAGATGGACGAGACCGCGACCAAGCATAAGAACGAGGATTTCTTCAAG
>JAFZRD010000212.1 GCA_017620055.1 Lachnospiraceae bacterium | reverse complement strand
CCGTTACGGAAGTGAACGAGAACAAGAACCTTCTGATGGTAACCAAGAAGGGTACCGTCAAGAAGACAAATATTCTTGAATACAACAATATCCGCAAGAAGGGACTGATCGCGATCACGCTCCGCGATGATGATGAGCTGATCGAAGTCAAGACCACGGATAAGGATTCGGAGATATTCCTTGTAACGAAGCAGGGTATGTGTATAAGGTTCAAGGAAACGGACGTCAGATCGACGGGAAGATCCTCGATGGGTGTCATCGGAATGAACTTATCCGACGGTGATGAGATAGTAGGTATGCAGATAGACACGCAGGGCGATTCACTTCTTATCGTATCCGAGCTCGGATTCGGAAAGAGGACACTGCTGTCGGAATTCCATCTGCAGAAGCGTGGCGGTAAAGGTGTCAAGTGCTATAAGATAATGGAGAAGACCGGAGACGTTGTCGGGGTCAAGGCCGTTACCGATGAGCATGAGATCATGATGATCACCGACCAGGGAATAATCATACAGCTTCGTATGGAGGATATTAAGGTCATCTCAAGGATCACATCCGGTGTTAAGATGATCAGTCTCGACAAAGGTGTGAGAGTTGCCAAGATCGCCAAAGTACGCGAGAAGATATCGGACGGTGACAAGGATATCGATATGGATGAGATCGATGATGTTGTGATCAATATCGCCAAATCGGATGAACCCGTTGTTGTCGTACACGATGAAGTTGATATAGATGATGACGAAGAAGATACAAGATTCGACGGAATGGATGAGGACGAATAATATGGATAATTATTTTCTTTCAATTGTCGTACCGGTTTATAACGAAGAGAACGGTATCAAGCCTTTCCTTGATAGGACAGAGGCTGTTGTCGAAAAGCTCGGATGCAGATACGAGATCATTTTCTCTCTGGATCCTTCCACGGACAGAACCTATGAAGTGATCAAGGAGAACATGGAGAGGAATCGCAACATCAAGCTCATCACGATGAGCAGGAGATTCCGTCAGGCGGCCGCAACAATGGCCGGTGTGCTCAACTGTAAGGGAGATATCTGTGTCGTCATAGACGTTGATCTTCAGGATCCCCCCGAAGTCATCCTTGATCTTGTTGAGAAATGGAAAGAAGGATATGACGTTGTATATGCACAGCGTATCGACCGTCAGGGTGAGACGAAGATCAGAAAGATCATCGATCTTACCGCATACCGCGTGATCAATTTCCTCTCAAGTGTGGAGATACCCGTTGACACGGCGGATTTCAGACTGATCAACCGCCGCGTCATAGAAGAGATCCGCAAGATGCCGGAGACCAACATGTTCTTCCGCGGCATGGTAAGTTATGTCGGATTCAAACAGGCTGCTGTCAGATATCACAGGGAGGCAAGAGAAGCGGATGTGTCCAAGTATAACAGACTGTGGGGAGAATTCCGCATGGGATTCCACGGAATATTCTGTTTCTCGAGCAAACCTCTTGAATATGTTACATTCCTCGGAGGATTCATGACAGCCTTCGGAGTACTGCTGGGAATTATCCACGGCATCAGGAAGATATTTGACGAACGCGAGAACTATTCCAATAACGGCCTTGTTTCCCTTATATGGTTCATGGGCGGACTTGTGATCTTCGTATGCGGTCTGCTCGGTGAGTACATCACGAGAATATATGATGACGTTAAGGGAAGACAGCGTTATATCATAGACGAGTTTGACGAGAACGAATGAGAGAGATATCCGCAGCAACAATCACCGACACCGTGGAACGGATGTGCATAAAGGTTTGTCATGAGCTTTCCGATGATATGAAAGAATGTCTGTACAGGGCTTATGATGATGAGACATCGGATATCGGAAAAAAGATACTCGGACAGCTCAAGGAAAACCTTGATATAGCCAAAGAAGAGATGATCCCCATATGCCAGGATACCGGAATGGCGGTCATCTTTCTGAAGGTCGGCCAGGATGTGCATTTTACAGGCGGAAATATAAGCGATGCCGTAAACGAAGGAGTAAGACGCGGATATACGAACGGATTTTTGCGTAAGTCCGTTGTTGCCGATCCGATAGAACGCATCAATACCAAAGACAATACTCCTGCTGTCATTCATTTCGAAATAGTTCCCGGAGATAAAGTGAATATCACGCTCGCGCCGAAGGGCTTCGGCTCGGAAAACATGAGCCGCGTGTTTATGCTCAAGCCCGCCGACGGGATCGAGGGAGTGAAGGATGCGATACTGACCGCAGTAAAAGATGCCGGTCCGAACGCGTGCCCGCCCATGGTCGTTGGAGTCGGGATCGGCGGAACATTCGAGAAATGTGCCCTTATGGCCAAGGAGGCTCTCACAAGGCCGGCGGGAACACATTCGGATATCGGCTATGTAAAAGATCTCGAAGAGGAGATGCTCCGTAAGATCAATGAACTTGGCATAGGTCCTGCGGGACTCGGCGGAAAGACAACGGCATTTGCCGTCAATATCAACACATATCCGACGCATATCGCGGGTCTGCCCGTAGCCGTCAACATCTGCTGTCATGTTAACAGGCACATCACCGAGGAAATATAAGATGGACAAGCATATCAGTGTCCCGTTCGACAAAAGCGTATCGGAAACACTTAAGGCCGGCGATTACGTATATCTGTCCGGAACCGTATATGTGGCAAGGGATGCCGCACACAAGAGGATGACGGAAGCGCTTGAGGCGGGAGATGATCTTCCTTTTGACATAAAGGATCAGACTATATACTACATGGGACCGTCGCCCGCAAGGGAAGGCCGCATCATCGGATCCGCGGGACCCACAACGGCAAGCCGTATGGATAAATATGCGCCGGCGCTGATGGATCTCGGACAGACCGGTATGATAGGAAAAGGCAAGAGGACACAGGCTGTTAAGGATTCCATGATAAAGAACAAAGTAACGTATTTCGCTGCAGTGGGCGGTGCCGGTGCGCTCCTTAGTAAATGCATCACCTCTTCGGAGGTCATCGCATATGAAGATCTTGGTACCGAAGCAGTCAGAAAACTGACCGTCCGTGATTTTCCGGTCATCGTTGTGATGGACTGTCACGGGGGATGTTTATACTGACCAACGAAATATTGACAATAGCCCCGTTCATTATATATAATGACTTGGCTGACGAATACTTGGTATGCAAGACTTTGGCAATTTGGAGAAATACTCAAGAGGCTGAAGAGGCGCCCCTGCTAAGGGTGTAGGTCGGGCAACCGGCGCGAGGGTTCAAATCCCTCTTTCTCCGTTTCGTGATTCACCGGTAGGATGAGGATGGCAGGTAATGCCATCTTTGTTGTTATAAGGAGGAAATATATGCATTACACATATCAGCCGAACGGAGTTTGTTCCAAACAGATCGATTTTGATATCATCGGGGATATAATCACAAACATTTCTTTTTCCGGAGGATGTAACGGAAATCTTAAGGCCATTTCAAAGCTCTGCAACGGAATGAGTGTATCCGAGATCGAAAGCAAGCTTCTCGGAAACGACTGTAACGGTAGAGGCACATCCTGTGCCGACCAGTTTGCAAAGGCAGTAAGGGAAGCATATTCCGCGAGCAGATAAGCCTGTTGTCATAAATGGAAGAATTCAGGAAATTTGAGAAGAATACGGTGATCTCGCTGCTGGCGTTTACGGTTCCGGCACTTATCATGTTGCTCATCTTTATCGCAGGTGATTTTGCGCCTTTCGGAAAAGTATCGATCCTTGTGGCGGACATGAGATACCAGTTCGTTGATTATATCGGTTACATGAAGTCGGTGTTCTTCGGTAACAACGATATGTTCTATACATTCTCAAAGACCTTCGGCGGGGATATGATGGGCTTTGCGTCATATTACCTGTTCAATCCTTTCTTTCTTATCCTGATGCTTTTCCCGAACGATATACTTCCGATCGGTATAGCCGTGATGCTCATCATCATGAGCGGGTTCATGGGGCTGTCATTCTACGTTATGCTCCGCGCCCTTTGGGGAAGCCGCTATTCATCACTCATTTTCTCGACCGCATATGCCCTCATGGGATTCAATGTGGCATATATCAACTGCATCCACTATTTCTTCAGTGTCATGATGCTGCCTCTTGTCATTCTTGGGCTGTACAAGACGATGAAGTTCCGCAGACCGAGTGCGGTATATATATTCTCCGCGGCGCTTGCCGTCATTTCGAATTACTATATCGGTTACATGATCCTCATTTTCACTGCGGCGTTTTTTCTTTGTTTTATGGCTTCGGGGATCATCGAATACAAAAACGCGGTCGACAGGATCAGGAATGCATGGACCGTACTGTATTCCACGCTTCTTGCCGTTGGCATATCCGCATTTTCCCTTTTCAGCGTCCTGTCATCTTTGCAGGGTCAGAAGAAAGCGGTCCTTAAGGGTCTGTCATTTGCGGGGACGTTCCGCGTATCCGAATTCTTCTCGGGAGTTTATTCGGGTTCGTTTCGCGGAAATATCTCCGACGGTCTTCCGATAATATACACAGGGATCGTTTCGGTCCTTTTCGTTTTCTTCTATTTTGCAAACAGAACGATAAAGATCAGGGAGAAGATATTTGCTTTCGTTCTGTTTGTATTTCTCTTTGTCGGATACTGGATAGATGCGCTGAATGTCGTCTGGCACGGATTCGCACATCCTATAGGATTCCCGTACAGGAATTCGTTTCTGTTCTCGTTCCTGATACTGTTTGTCGGATATGCCGGATTCGTCCGCATAAAGGACGGGTTCAAAAAAATGAGCGCCAACATAATAGTAGTCATCTTTGCTCTGTATTCGGCATACCTGTATATGATAAAGAGTCAGTATGTCGGTATCAGATCGATCCTTGTAACCGGTATCGCGGTGGGCGTATCGCTTATCCTTGTCGTTGCCATGAACGAAAAGAACCGATACGTCATTCCGGCGCTGGCAGGACTCATAGTTCTTCAGTTTGCGGACAGTTTCTATAACGGCCTTACATCCGTGGAGGCGTATTACGAAGACCGGTTCGCGGATGAGGAGAGTCTTGAGACATACAAAAACTACATAGATTCCACCGAGTCGCTCGTAACATACGTAAATGATCAGGATTCCTCATTCTTCAGGATGGATAAACTGTTCAGACGCAGCCATAACGACCCGATGATGTTCGCATACAACGGACTGTCCCATTTCAGTTCGTGCGAGACCGATCAGGTTAAGGAGTTCATGGGAAGGCTTGGTTTCAGGAACAACGTCAACTGGGCGTTTTACGGGGACGCGAGCACAGGCTTTGCCGACTGTTTCATGGGAGTCAAGTATCTGCTGTCCCAGTTCGATGAAACGTGCAAGCCTTACAAAAATCTGTATACGGAAGGTGACAACAGGATATTCCTCAATCCGTATGCGCTTTCCCTCGGGTTCGGCATGGATGACGACATAAAGCGCATCAACATGAACCAGAAGGATCCCTTCAAGCTTCAGAACGATATGGCGAGCAGCTTCACGGAAACGAACTATGAGATATACAGACCGGTAAGGGTCTCGGAAATAAAGCTTAACAACGTGACCGAAAAAGATAATATATATACAAGAGACGATCCTTCCAAGGATGCGAGTGTTGAGTATATCCTGTCGATCACGAGCGATAACTTCATATATATGTACTTTGACGCGCCCGAGCCGCAGGAAGCGACGCTGTTCATAAACGGAGACGTTAAAGGAAACTATTTCGATGATTACAGCTGGTCCGTGCGGGAGGGAGGATATTATGCTCCCGGAGAAGAGGTCAGCATCAGGTTCGATCTCGACTCCGATACGCTCGAGATCGACAATGCATATTTCTATTATGAGAGTAAACAGGTTCTGAAGGCCTGGTACAAAGATGCCGTTTCAACACACGTCAATGTATCGAAAATCACAAGCTCGCATCTTACGGCGAAAGCCAATGTTGCGGATTCGGCCGAGTACCTTGTGTTCTCCGTTCCTTATGAGGATGACTGGAACGTGAAAGTCGACGGAAAGAAGGTCAAACCGGTCAAAGTACTGGATGCGCTTATGGCCGTCAAGATCTCTCCCGGAGAACATGAACTTGACCTTCGATACATCCCGAAAGGGCTGCTTGTTGGCGGTCCGATTTCAATCCTGTCGTTTCTTGCCGCATTTTGTGTGGTTTTTTTAAAAAAATCCGTTGACAAGGCATAAATGCGATGATATATTAGTAAAGCCGCTATAAAAGCAGTGTTGTTTTTGTGCGGCAAGAGCACCTTGAAAATGAAATAGTACAACCAACCAAACCCGAAAATTCCAGATTAAAAGATTTATTCGGAAACGAAACTATGCCAGCAAGAGATTGCTGGATCAAACATTTATTTAGAGAGTTTGATCCTGGCTCAGGAT
>JAFZRD010000211.1 GCA_017620055.1 Lachnospiraceae bacterium | reverse complement strand
GGCCGACTACGGCCGCGCCAATACATACAATTCATGGATAGACGTGTTCAATGTGTTTGCATGTCTGTGCGTCGTATATTCGATCGGCCGGGCAAAGCTTGATTTTGCCGATAAGTTTGATGAGTATATGTCCGCACTCCATGGTCTGTCGAGTTCGTTCGGACTCATTCTTCTCGTGTTTGCATTCATATTCAGGGAAGCCCTCGCGGGGTGGATCCACTATGAGGTCCCGCTCGCCGTGGGCCTGTTCGCGTATCTGTGTGTATCCCCGTCCGTGGAATATATGATGCAGAAATGCAGATACGAATACCGGTACAAGGAGAACATTCTGATCTCGGTCATCACATGCGTCGGACAGGTGGCACTCTCGATCACGCTGATGCTCATATTCTCGGATGCCAGATACATCGGCAAGATACTCGGTGTCATCATCCCGACCGCGATAATGGGTATCGTGTTCTACATCCGTTTCATAGTACAGGGAAAGGTTTTCTATAACCGGGAGTACTGGACATATGCCCTCAAGATCGGCCTTCCGATGATCCCGCATGCCCTTGCGCTCATCCTTCTGGCACAGATGGACAGGATAATGATCAAGGACATAATAGGGGACGCCGATTCGGGCCTGTATATATTCGGATATTCGTTCGCAACGCTCCTGATGATATTCACGAACGCCATCGGACAGGCGTGGCTGCCGTGGTTCAACGATACGCTGTTTGCCGGGGAGCGCGAGAAGATCAGGAGTATCCAGAAGAAGCTCGTCATGCTCGGGTGCTTCCTCTCGTTCGCATTCATCGTTGCGGCTCCCGAAGCACTGATGCTCTTATCGATATCCAATAACACATACTGGATCGCCAAGTTCGTCGTTCCGCCGATAGTTCTCGGAACGCTGGCGCAGTACTTCTACACGAACTACGTCAACGTCGAGATATTCATGAAGAAGACTCCGATCATAGCCATCGGGTCATGCGCCGCAGCCGGGATCAACTATCTCTTAAACGCCGCGTTCATTCCGCGCTTCGGATACACAGCGGCCGCTTATACGACGCTCGCGAGCTATCTTGTTCTGATGGTCATGCATTTCGTGATGGTGAGATTCGTCCTTCGCGAGAAGGTCTATGATGATGCGTACATGTTCATCGCGATGGCCGTGATGATGGCGACGGGACTTTTATTCCTCTCCCTCTACGGCGACGATATGAGGTCCGTGATCATCAGGTACGGCCTTGCGATCGCGATATTTGCCGTTTTTGCAATTATAAACAGACGTGATATAATTACGCTAGCAAATTATGTAAAAAAGCGGTTTTTGGGTAAAGATCGATGAAAACGCTCATAGTCATACCCGCAAGAGGCGGGTCCAAGAGAATACCGAGAAAAAACGTGCGTATCATGTGCGGCAAGCCGCTGATCGCCTATTCCATCGACAATGCGAAGGCACTTCGCGAGAACATGCACATGGATGTCGATGTTGCTGTCTCCACGGATGACGAGGAGCTCGGCGGAATTGTCGAAAAGCGAGGGGTTGAGGTCATCGCCAGACCCGCGGAACTTGCCACGGATACGGTTACGCTCGATCCCGTTATCTTCCATGCCGTCGGCAAGATGGAAGAGAAGAAAGGGATCAGATATGACATTGTGATAACGATGCAGGCCACGAGCCCGACGCTCAAGGCATCCACGATAGCAAAAGCGATCGAATATTTCGAAAATCACGACTTCGACACCGTTCTTTCCGCCACGAACAAACCGCACCTGTCATGGGGTGTGAATGCCGATGGCGAGTATGTCAAGAACTACGAGAAGCGTCTCAATTCGCAGGAGCTGCCGCCCAATTACCTTGAGACCGGCGGATTTCTCATAACGCGAAGGGAGTGTGTGAGTGCCGAAGGACGTATAGGTAAAAAGGTCAGTATATTCGAGATAGCCGAGGATGAGGCCGTCGATATCGACACATATTCGGACTGGGTGCTGTGTGAGAATATACTCAGGCGCAAGAAGATAATGTTCAGGACCGTCGGAAAGAGGTCCGTCGGAATGGGACATGTGTACAGATGTCTCACACTTGCGTATAAGCTTACCGGCCACGATGTCATCTTTGCGGCATCCGAGGATTCCGATATCGGTATCGAGAAGATAACCGAATCGAACTTTAACGTGATCAAGGTCAGGGATGATGCCGATTTCGAGAAGATACTCGCAAAGGAACGTCCCGACATACTCATAAACGATATACTCGATACGCAGGCCGATTACATGCAGATGGTGACAAAGTACGCAAAGCGTGTCATCAACTTCGAGGATGTCGGCGAAGGTGCAAAGTACGCGGATGCGGTCATCAACGCTTTGTATGAGAAGGGCGACAAGCTTCACAACGAATATTACGGAAGCAAGTATTTCTGCATAAGGGACGAATTTCTCGAGGAGCATCCGAAGGAGTTTTCCGAAAAGGCGGAGAACGTTCTTGTCATATTCGGAGGAGCGGATCCTTCGGACCTGACGGGAAGACTCTACGGGATATGCAAGAGGCTTCATAAGACGAATCCCGATGTCAGCTTCCACTTCCTTCTCGGATTCGCATATCCGTATGCCGACAGGATAGTCACGTGCGAAGAGGACGGCGTGTTCGTCCATAAGGATGTCAAAAGGGTCAGCTCGTATATGAGCAGGATGGACCTTGCGATAACGAGCCAGGGACGTACGGTGTATGAACTTGCGAGCATGGGCGTCCCGGCGATAGTGCTGGCACAGAATGACCGCGAAGCGATGCATGTGTTTGCGGGGATACAGAACGGATTCATCAATCTCGGTATCGGAAGCGAGACCGATGACGAAACCGTCGTATCCACAATAGAATGGCTCCTGTCCACTCCCAATGTCAGAAGGGAGATGAGAAAACTCCAGCTCCAGAAGGATTTCTCCAAAGGACACGAGAGAGTCATCAGACTGATACTCGACGATACGGACGAGAACGCCGATAATTAAACATTTATGAGAAAAAAGCACATCACGGACCCTCTTGCCGAAGCAAGACGCCTCGAGCAGGAGAGACTGGAGCGGGAACGCCAGGAAATGATCATGGCGCAGAATGATATCTCGGTGATCTCGCTTGACAATAACATAGAGAATTCCTATATAGGCCAGGACCTGTCGGAACCCGAGCCCGACCTTCTCTATACGAAGGAGGCCAAGAGGGTCGTCAGGAGCCTTAACCATCTCGAGACAAGAAGGGTCATGCTCGTCAACACCGTTGTCGGCACCGGATCGGTCGGAAGACTCGTTGAGGGTCTCTACAACACTCTTACCGCGAACGGATACGAGTGCATGGTGGCATACGGCAGGGATACGCATCCCGAGCATATGAACGGATACAGGATCGGCCAGGACCTGGATGTGTATATACACGGCGGCCTGTCGAGGATCACGGACAGACACGGGTTCTACTCGAAGCGTGCAACGATCGAGTTCATCAATGTCATCGAGGAATTCAAACCGGATATAATCCACCTTCATAACGTTCATGGATATTACCTGAATATCCGTGTTCTTTTTGAATACCTGAAAAAAACGGACATCAGGATCATATGGACTTTGCACGACTGCTGGACGTTCACGGGACACTGTTCCCATTTTGAATACATAGGATGCATGAAGTGGACAACGGGATGTTATTCGTGCGAGCAGCTCGCGGAGTATCCTAAGTCGGTCGGCAAGGACAATTCCCAGAGAAACTATGCCGACAAGAAGGAACTCTTTACCGGCTTCCCTGATCTGACGATAGTCACACCGTCGCAGTGGCTCAAGAGCCGTGTTGAGCAGTCGTTCATGGGAGAGTATCATTCGGTCGTTGTTCCGACCGGTATAGATACCGGGGTGTTTCATCCGATCGAGGAGAAGAGGACCGACGACAACCTCGTGTTCCGGCTCAGGAACAGTCTGAACCTTCGAAACAAGAACGTTCTTCTCGGAGTGGCCAATCCGTGGCGCGAGAGAAAGGGACTGATGCAGTTCGTCAATCTCTCGAAGCTCATCAGCGAGAGATGCGTGATCGTGCTTGTCGGTCTTAACGACGAGCAGCTTTCAACACTCCCCGAGTCGATAATCGGGATAGGCCATACGGACAGCGTTGAGGAGCTTGCGGCCCTGTATTCGATGGCAGACATATACGTCAACTTAACGCTTGAAGATACGTTCCCGACGACAAATATCGAAGCGCTCGCATGCGGTACTCCGGTCATCACCTACAGATCGGGGGGAAGCGCCGAATCGATCGACGATTCGTGCGGTATTTCCGTAGAGCGCAATTCGGTACAGGGAGTCGTCGCGGCTATAGATACGATCATCTCGCAGAAGGGTATCGCCTATACGAAGGAAGACTGCGTAAAGCACGCGATGCTCTATGACAAGGAAGTCAGGTTCGAAGAATACATCCGGGAAGTCTATGAGGGAATGTAAATGAAATTACATGATCTTTGCACCAAATTTCAACATTCCATAGTATTCCTCATTGAGGCCGTCATGTACGCCGCCACACTCGCGGCGTTCTTTCTGATGTTCTCGATCGACAACCCCGAGATAATAAAACTGTCAAGGACCGCTGCGGTCACGCTCTCAACGTTTGTCATAATGCTGATCCTTCTGACGTACATATACGGAAGGTATGACGCCGGACGGCGAAAATGGGGCCAGGTCGCGCTGTCTGTATCGTTGACGCTCATATTCACCGACCTTATCACATACCTCGAACTGTCGATAATGAAGACGAACGAGGCCAATAACACGACGTTTAAGCTCGAGAACATAGGGATTCTTTTCCTCGTGTTTGCGATCCAGATACTCGTTATCATGCTGATGTCTTTTGCGGGTGAGAAGTTCTACTTCTGGATCAATCCGAAGGAGCGCTGTCTTATAGTAACGGGAGACACAAAAGAGGCCGGGCGTGTTGCAAAGGCACTTCAGTCTTTCGAGAAGCGCTACGAGGTGAGCGGTATCGTCTCATATGATGCCGGGGATCTCGAGAGCCGGATGGTTGAATGTGATACGATCGTCCTGTATGAACTCCCGGTCAGGGAGAGGACATCGATCATTGATTTCTGTTACCAGAATCTCAAGAACATATACTTCAATCCGCATATCGCGGATATACTCGAGCAGAATTCACGACAGGTGATAATGGACGACATATCCCTGTTCTCGACGAGATATCACATGATCACTTTTGAGGAGAGGCTCGTCAAGAGATTCATGGACACGTTCATCAGTCTGATCGCGCTCATCATAACGAGCCCGATACTGATCGTATCAGCCATATGCATCAAGAAAAATGACGGCGGGAAGGTATTCTTCAGACAGAAGAGAGCGACGGTACACGGAAGGGTGTTCGAGATCATAAAGTTTCGGACGATGCGCGAGAATGTAGAGAACTTCTCTTCGACGGAAGGGGATGACCGCATCACGAAGGTCGGAAGAGTCCTTCGCAAATACAGGATCGACGAACTGCCGCAGCTCGTCAATATATTAAAGGGCGATATGAGCCTTGTCGGACCGCGTCCCGAGATGCTCGAAAATGTCGAGGATTATGAAAAAGATCTTCCCGAGTTCAGATACAGGCTACGTATGAAGGCGGGCCTTACGGGACTGGCGCAGATATACGGCAAATACAATACGAACTCACGTGACAAGCTGATGCTCGATCTGATGTACATAGAGAACTACAGCCTGATACGTGATATCCAGCTGCTGTTCCAGACGATATTCGTACTGTTCAAGGCCGAGGATTCGACGAAGGCGTTTGACGCCGAAGACAGGGATGCGTGATCATGGACAGTAAGGACCTGAAAATATCCATAGTCACGGTAACATTTGATTCGGCGGCCACATTTGAAGATACGATCCGATCCGTCCTTTCCCAGACGTACCTTCCGTTTGAATACATAGTGATCGACGGAGGCTCGACCGATGCCACACTGTCGATCATTGAAGGTCACAGATCGGAATTTGAAAAAAAGGGTATCGGGCTCACCGTTGTGAGCGAATCCGACAACGGAATATACGATGCGATGAACAAAGGAACGAAGCTCGCATCAGGTGATGTCGTCGGGATCATAAACAGCGACGACTGGTATGAGAACGATGCGCTCGAGACGGTTGCAAATGCTTATGCAGAGTCGCCGTTCGATCTGTTCTACGCGGATATCCGTATGGTTCTTCCGGACGGTAAGAGCTTTGTCAAACATTCGCGCGACAGGAAGTATGCAACGAGCCGTGACTGGAACCACCCGACAACGTTCATTACAAAGGATAAATACAACAGGTACGAATACAGGACCGATACGATTCACGATGACTACGACCTTATACTTCGCATAAAGCGCGACGGTGCTAGGATTGCGGTAGTCAACAAGGTCATAGCGAACTTCAGGATGAACGGCACAAGCCACAGGAGGTCGATTGCGGCCGCACTTTCAAGCATTAAGATCAAATACGGTATATACAGGCGTAACGGTTACAGCAGGTTTTATTTATTCGAATGCCTGCTCGTTGAAGCCGGAAAGCTCATCATCGGATAAATGAAGACGCTGACTTTTTTCTCAAATTATTTCAATCATCATCAGAAGGCCCTTTGCGATGCATTCTTCGCGTTGCTCGGTGAGGGCTTTGTTTTTGTTGAGACGATGCCGATGGAGTCTTTCCGTTCCGGAATGGGATGGGGTGAGGACTGTCCGTCGTATGTCCTCAAGACTTATGAGAGTGAAGAGAACGAAAAGCGTGCGAGAAAGCTTGCGGGAGAGAGTGATCTTGTGATCATGGGGACCGCACCCGAGTATTACATAGAACCGAGACTGTCGGATGACAGGATCATCTTCAGATACTCGGAGCGTCCGCTCAAGGAAGGCTTCATCAAGTTCTTCATCCCGCGGCTTACGAAGAAGTATTTACATCTCCACGTCAGGAACAGGGACAGGAACATACATATTCTCGGGGCAAGCGCATACACTTCGTGGGACTATAAGAAGATGTTTGACAGCTATCCCGGAAGATGCTACAAGTTCGCTTATTTTCCGAAGCATATCCCTTATGATTACGAGGAGCTTTACAAGGACAAACTTGAAAAGGCAAAAGAAGCCGGTGCGGTGACGATACTGTGGGAAGGGCGCATGGTAAGACTGAAGCGTGCGGATCTTCTCATAAAGGCTGCAGCAGCCTTACGCGACAGGGGGTATGATTTTCGCGTCAGCGTGATCGGTGACGGCAGGGAGAAGGACGGACTCATAAAGCTTGCGGATAAACTGAAGCTTCGAAACATAGTTTCGTTCGAAGGGTTCTTAAAGCCCGACGAGGCAAGAGAGAGGATGGCCGGGGCACAGATATATGTGTGCACGAGCAATCATCTCGAAGGCTGGGGATCCGTCATATATGAGTCGTTAAATGCAGGATGCGCGGTCGTATCAAGTCATCTGTGCGGTGCAACGCCGTGGCTCGTAAAGGACGGAGTCACAGGGCTCGTATACAGGTCCGGAAGTGTTTCAAGTCTGGCGGACAAGCTGGAGAAGCTCATAAAGGATGAGAGGCTCCGCCATGACCTCGGCAGGCGTGCTTACGAGCAGATGCGTGACACATGGAATCCCGAGACCGCGGCAAAGCGTGTGATCGGCCTGTATGAGGCGCTCATCTCCGGAGAGGAGTCGCCCTATCCGGACGGGCCGTGTTCGAAGGCGGAGATACTGAAGGACGACTGGTTCAGGGACTGATCGATGAGTGCGGATAGGAAGACAATACTATATCTTATGGAATACCCGATCGACCTTCCCGGAGGAGGGCAGGAGTCGACCAAGACGCTCTGCGAGGGCCTGGCAGCGGGCGGAAGATACAAACCCGTTGTGGCATGTCCGACACTTCTGTCAACATCGCCCTCAGACTATTCATACAGGATCGTCACGTACTCTTCCGACGAGAACAGGGAACTGTCGAAGATAAGAAGGATATCGAATTTCCTTGCAAGGATCGGGCACTTTGCCCGTATCATCAGGCAGGTGCGCCCGGACCTTATCCATGTGATGATGTCCGAATCGATAATAACTTTCGGTGCACTCAGGGTTCCGGGATTTTTCCGGGGTATACCGTTCATATATACCGACAGGGGGCTCCGCTTCGGATACAGAAAGCATTCGCTCGTTTGCATCAGGGAGACGATGAAGCGTGCCGTCTGCATGATAACGACAACCCGGTTTAACGCCGACCTCTGGAAAGACAGTATC
>JAFZRD010000210.1 GCA_017620055.1 Lachnospiraceae bacterium | reverse complement strand
TCTCCGTCGTGCGACATTATCGATACGGATGATACTCCTGACACCGCGGATATAGCCTTTGAAAGGGCTGATGTATCCTTAACACGGAGTTCGTATACGAGCTCAAGGTTTCCGTCGGTAAGGACTCGGGATTTTTCCTCGAAGTATCCTGACGCTTTCTTCAGCTCGGCAAGGATACCTTCGTCTGCTTCAGAACTTGCGTTAACCACAAGGATCATCGGTGCCTTAACAAGCGGGATCCTGTCGAGAATTACTATAACGATCGTTGCAACAAGTGAAAGGATAAGCGCTATTTCCACAAGTCCGGCTCCGCAGATTATACCGACGGATATTGACCAGAACAGGAATGCCAGATCCATCGGATCCTTGACCGCGGTCCTGAAACGGACGATCGAAAGGGCACCGACCATACCGAGGGAGATCACAACACTTGACTGTACCGTCAGAATGATTGCTGCGGTTATCATGGACATCAGTACGAGTGAGATGTTAAAGCTCTTGGAGTAGAACGTCTTCTTCGTCAGAAACCTGTACACAACGTAGATGTAAAGGCCGAGAAGAAGCGCAAAGCCTATAACGACTATTATCTGCTTGGCGGACAGTTCGACGGCTGAATAGCCTTCGAGGAATGATTTTTTGAAGATGTCGGTAAATGTAATCATGTTCTGTTCTCCTGTCTTTTTCCGGGTTATTATTTGTATATTAATTAAGAGTCATTACTCATCAGTGAAATAATTCGTTCAGTTTATCTGTCTGTGTGGAATTCCATTGTACGGGAACTTCCTTGCAAGATAGTATTTTGAAAATGTTTCACGCCGCATCCTGCCGTGTTCCGTCGCGTGGGCTATCTGATCCGGAAGGAATGCATCATATTTGACCTCGATAAGGTTATATCCTTTGGGAAGTACAGGGCGGGCATTTAACTGCCTGTCCTCAAGGAATGCATCTGTCTCCGATGATGAGCGTATGTTCCGGTCGATCGTGACCCTTGTATTTCCGCTGCTGTGTACGAACGGAGTGCGTTCGTATTCTACGATGACAGCAGGGTGAAGGCCCGATGTCCTGATCTCCTTGATGAAGAGGTTCAGAAGAGGGGGATTATCCTCATCTATCTTTGCGGTCTTATCGAGCAGTTTCTCATATGTGCATATATCAATGACGCAGGATTGTTTGGAAATAAGGTCACTTTTGCGAATCTTGCGCTCGAGACTGATGCGATCAGCGCTCCTGTCATAGATGCGGATACGCCACTTGCTCCGCTCATCAACTCCGTCAATATTCTCATTAAGGAATCTGTCTCGGTAGTCATCAAAATACAGGCTTCTGATGCTGTAGTATCCCTTTTCCGAAACGTGCGGATCCTTCTTCATGAGCGCGCCAAGGCGCTGCTGCATCCCGACGAGGTTGATCTCGGGCTCTATGTACTTGTGTTCATGTCGGAATTTCTTTATATCTTCGAACATATGCTTTCTACGACTGTCTGTACCTGTTCCCCGGTCATATACGGATGTATCGGGAGACTGAGGACTCTGTTACATATGCCGTCAGTCACAGGACAAACCGATTCTTCGCTGTATGTGCCGGCAAACGCGCCCTGCGTGTGCATCGGTTTCATATAGTAAACCATAGTTGGGATATCGATATCCTTAAGGCTCTTTTGAAATGCTGCGCGGTCGCATCCTTCCGGGAGCTGTATAGTGAACTGTGCCCAACTGCTCAGGTATCCTTCCTTAATGGTCGGAAGCGCTATCTTCGCGCCTGGGTCACGCTTTGCGAACTCATCCATGTACATCTTTGCCACAGCATTGATGTCATCAAGTTCATGATCCGCAAATGCCTTAAGCTTTACCTGAAGTATCGCGGCCTGGATCGTATCGAGGCGGCTGTTAAGGCCTATGCGGATGTTGTTGTATTTGTCGTTGCCTGATTTTCCGTGTACGGCATAGCTTCTGATAAGTGCCGCCCATTCATCATTGTCGGTAAATACCGCCCCGCCGTCCCCGTAACATCCGAGAGGTTTTGCGGGAAAGAAGCTCGTTGTAGATATATCTCCGAATGAGCAGGCTTTTTTGCCGTTAATCTCGCCGCCAAATCCCTGTGCTCCGTCTTCGAGAAGCAGAAGGTCATATTTGCGGCAGATCGCCTGTATCCGGTCATATTCGGCAGGCTGCCCGAAGAGGTCAACTGCTACGACTGCCTTCGGGGTATATCTTCCGTCTTTTGTTGTCTTATTTATGGCCTCTTCAAGTTTGTCAGGATCGATATTATAGGTCTTCGGATCGACGTCAACAAACACGCACGTGCATCCTTCACCCGCAGGACACTCGCCGCTGGAGAAGAATGTAAAATCCGGAACGAACACGGCATCACCTTCTCCAAGCCCCCAGGCCTTAATGGCAAGAGTAATGGCATCGGTACCGTTTGCACATGTTATGCAGTGTTTTACTCCAACATATTCCGCAAGCTGCCTCTCAAGGGCAGTGACTTCCGAACCCGAAATAAAGTGTGCGGCTTGGCACACTTTCCGGATATTTGAATCTATTTCGTCCTTTAAAACTTCATACTGTTTCTGAAGATCTCTGAATTGCATTATTATTCACCATAGTACTGCCTGTACCACTTCGCGAAACTCCCAAGACCCTCGTCAAGCGAAGTGTGCGGTTTAAAACCGAAATCCCTCTCAAGTGCCGATGTATCAGCGTATGTTGTCTCCACGTCGCCCGGCTGCATCGGAACAAGTTCCATGCACAAGTCAAGATCGTGGTCCTTAGGAAGGACGCCAGCGTCAATAAGCTGTGTGTGAAGAATCTTCACGAAATCCATCAGATTTTCGGGACAGCTGTTTCCGATGTTGTACAGGCTGTACGGGGCTATCGGGAGCCCGTCTTCGCCTTTTGCCCGCTCGGGAGCCTTCTGCATAACCCTGATGATGCCCTCGACTATATCGTCAACATACGTGAAATCCCTCTTGCAGTTTCCGTAGTTGAATACCCTGATCTTCTCACCGTTCTTCAGTTTGTTTGCAAACGAGAAATACGCCATATCCGGCCTTCCCGCAGGTCCGTAGACCGTGAAGAAACGAAGACCCGTCGTCGGGATATCGTATAGTTTCGAATAGCAGTGCGCCATCAGTTCATTGGACTTCTTCGTTGCCGCATAAAGCGATATCGGATTATCAACCTTGTCATCCGTGGAGTACGGAACCTTTTTGTTGTTGCCGTAAACCGATGATGAAGAAGCATAGACAAGATGCTTGACGCCGCCTTCGGGGCCATTGTCATCATAGCTGTGCCTGCATGCCTCGAGGATGTTATAGAATCCGATCATGTTGCTGTCGATGTAGGCGTCGGGATTTGTGATTGAATATCTCACGCCAGCCTGGGCTGCGAGGTTTACGACTATGTCGAATTTATGGTCGGTAAAGACCTTGGTTATCAGGTCTTTGTCGGAAATTGAGCCTCTGATGAATTCCCATGTATTAGTGGTGGATTCCGGAGATGCGTTTGCCGAATCTGCGGCAGGTGTGATTTTCGCCGCAGGCGTCTCGTTTGCGATCAGTTCCAGGCGATGCTCTTTCAGGGAGACATCATAATAATCGTTCATATTGTCGATGCCGACGACATGAACGCCACTGCACTCGCGAAGAAGCCTCATCACGAGGTTGGAACCGATGAATCCGGCCGCGCCGGTCACGAGTATTGTTTTATTGTTAAGATCTATATTCATTATACTTGTCCGAATTTGAAATTGATCCTTCTGTCAGAAGTTGATCCGCTCTTCTTCCACGACAACCGGGCGGTGGATCACGCGGGTGTTGATGTTAAGAACGTATTCTCCAAGGAATCCTATGAAAAATAGCTGTAGGGATCCGAGCAGGAATACACCGATCACCATTGGTGCGTAACCTGCGGAAAACGAATCCCAGCGCGTAAGTTTCAGTATTGTATAGATGATAGCGACAATAAAACTTATGACACCTGCCACAAAGCCGATTATTGTCGCAAGTCTGAGACCTACCTTCGTATAACTTGTAAAACTGAGCATTGCGCCATCATACAAACTGTAGAAGTTGTTATGGGTCTTGCCGGCCTTGCGCTCTTCCTGCTCATATGTCACCTGAGTCATGTTGAACCCGGCACCGTACTCGGCAACGATCCCTCTAAGGAACGGGATGGGATCATCAAGCTGGCGGAGCAGAGCAACAAATGTCTCGTCATACAGGCCGAATCCCGTGAAATGCTCGATGAGCTTGACCGGAGACATTCTCCTG
>JAFZRD010000209.1 GCA_017620055.1 Lachnospiraceae bacterium | reverse complement strand
GATTAGTTGTTGACTTTTATAATCATTTTGGTATTATATAAATAGATTAGGGCTGGTCGAATGACCCAGGTCCATCATCGGCGGGGAAGTTCCCCGCTATTTTTATATTTCTGGGAGGGTATAATTGAAAGAACTTAGTATCTTTATAGATGAATCCGGAGATTTTGGTGACTATTCTCCGCATTCGCCATACTATATCATTACCATGGTATTTCACCCACAAGATGAGGATATACAGCCGGCGATCTCTAAACTAAATCGCGAACTTTCGTATCTCGGACTTGATAATCTTTGTATCCACACCGGTCCAATCATCAGAAGAGAAGAAATATACACAAATATTGGAATGGATGAACGTCGTAAGATTTTCAATAAGATGGTTGCGTTTATTTTCAAAGGGGGCGGGTCAGTCATCGCCACGAATGATCTTGTCGCCGGGAAGGAATCTGATAAGCGCTTCCTCGAGCAGATGGCCAGAGGTGGGCTTGACAAGATATGAGTCGAATCCGGCCTGACGGTACATCTCCATGTTCCTGGCATCGGCATTTGCCGTCAGGACGATCACGGGGATATCCCTGCACATTCCGCCTTCCTGGCTGCGGATGAGTCCGAGACATTCAATACCGTCCATCTCAGGCATCAGATGATCCATCAGTATAACGTCGTATCTCTTCTTCAGTGTCATCTCAAGCGCTTCCCTGCCGCTTGATGCCGTATCTATCCTGATCTTGGTCTCACGCAGAAGTTTCTTCTCGACCGTCAGATTCATCCTGATATCGTCAACTATGAGAAGTTCGGCCTCAGGCGCCGTGAACATGCTCCTGTAAACATTGCGCCTGGCCGCATGATCCATGATATTGATGCTTCCGATCTTCTTGGCATCTTCCACTTTCTGCGGGATCTTTACCGTAAACGTCGAGCCTTTTCCGTACACACTGTCAACGCTTATCTCGCCTCCCATCAGATCGACGAGCTGTTTGACGATAGAAAGGCCCAGGCCCGTTCCTTCTATCTTCCTGTTCTTCTCCTGATCCATTCTTGCAAACGCATCAAAGAGGACCGGTATCACTTCCTCCTTGATACCTATTCCGGTATCGGTGACCGACAGTATAAGATCAATGCTCTCATCTCCCGCTTTTTCGGTCCTTACATGGAATTTCACCGAACCGGTCTCCGTATACTTGACGGAATTGTTCAGAAGATTGACTATAACCTGTCGGATCCTGATCTCATCCCCGAACAGAACTGACGGAGTATCCGGGTCGATATCGGCCGTAAATGCAAGGCCCTTTTCCTTGGCGCTTAAGACTACCATGTTGACGATCTCCGACATCATCTCCGAGACGTTGTAGCGCACCGGTACGATGTCCATCTTGCCCGCTTCCACCTTGGAGAAGTCCAGTATATCGTTGATCAGTGCCAGCAGCATCTTGCCGGCATTTTGTATGTCGGTCGCATCAGTGACGATCTCATCCGAAGCGTCCGGCTGGCGCAGGATGACTTCGTTCAGTCCGAGTATCGAATTGATCGGGGTTCTGATCTCGTGACTCATACTCGAGAAGAAACGGTTCTGTGAACGGTTGAGTTCCTCGATCTCTTTCTTCTGGGCGTTAACACGCTCGTTCTCCTTATTAAACAGAAGTGCCTGGTAACTGACGAGGGCGGTCATGACAACTCCTACGATGAGGAGCGTAAAGAACGAATCAAAGAAGGCTTCCTTTCTCGTGAACTCCGTTATCGTCTCGGGATATACGTATCCGATCCACCAGCATACGACAACCACAACCGTGGTGCACCCGAGGAATATCGCTTTCGGCTTGCCCGAAAGAGTCATGACGATATAGAGCGTCGAGAATGCGAACCACACCGGTGTACCGCCCGCTGCTCCGCCGCTCGTGAAGAACGCCGCGGGAAGGAATACGAACACAAGGAAGGCCGAGATGATGATCATCGCCTTCTTTATACCGTTACGATATATCGCCCACAGGAATATGCCGGAGAAGAGCACGAACTCGATAAACACCGACAGGTTAGCCGAAAAAGACTGCCCGAGCAGTATGCCGCTTATCATGGCGATAAACAGCCCGATAAGTGCGATAACTGAAAGCAGGACGAATGATTTGCTCTTGTAATCCAGTTCAGGGTCTGTCAACAGACTTCGGATTTTCTTGATCATGTAGATTATGCTATGATAAAAACAGCGAAATTGTCAAGAACGGTATAATGTTTGCGTATATAAATGCCGAAATAATACAAAATGGGGTTTTTTGTTTTCCTATATCTATTAAAGGGCGGAGTATAAAAAGGAGAAGAACGATATGTTAAGACGATTCAGATCAGTTGCTATCCTTATGATCATCGCGATCCTCACATGCAGGATCGGCATAGTGAATGTAAATGCCGCGGAAGGCGTTACGTCACAGAATACTGCAAAGGAGCTGTCCGGGCTTCGGATAACCGACCTCGACAAACCTGTTGCCGGCCGCATTCTCGATCAAAAAGCAAGGGTTAGGACAAACGAGAATGTGACCTGGGAAATACCGGTCATATGGGTTGACGATCTCGGCAATACCGCATATGAAGCCGTACCGGGCAGAACGTACTACCCCAGCTTTGCTTTCTATGTACCGGAAGGATATACGATCAGTACAAAAGCAACGGGAGCGGGCCTCGGAATAAAGCTCCCCGATTTTCTCAGTGCGGTGTTCGGTAACACGCCGTACATATTCGTAGGTGATGCCGCAACGGGTATTACGTACATAACATACATACCTTCCTATATCGAATCGAAGGCTTCGAATGCCGACACATCCTCAGCTTCAATTGACAGGGCCGCCTCGATCTGGCCCGGGCATGACGGGACTCAGAATACCACACACGAAGACCCCTACGGGGAAAATCACGCAGATGACGATAATGATAAGCCGGCGGGCGGCCATGCCGCGCCTTCGCCCCAGCCGCAGCCTGTCGCCGATCCTTATGAGCAGGTACGTATCCACTGCTCCGCTGACGTGATCGACAGGATCGGTCTTGAAGCACTCAATGAACTTGTGACCCTTATCAAGAACAAGCTCGAGCCCCAGGCTGTCAACCTCCTGAAAAACAGCTTTGAAGGGTACAGAAACGCAACATCGGAACTTGGAAAACAGATCGGTCTGTACATCTACTATGAGAACGGTGCCGTTATCGACTCAGCCGGTGATTCAAACCCTTCACCCGCAGGCGCTCTGGCGTATGTCTCAGCCGGTTATACCGATATCCCTGAAGGCGGAACGGTATTTGAATACGTCATGGGGCTTGACACTTCATCCTTTATGGAGCAGGACCCCGATACCGGCAATTGGCAGATAAAGGAGAGCGAGAAAGACAACCTGGACAATACGATCGTCCACGAACTCATGCATGCGTTCATGTACGACTATACGCGTCGGGGAATGGGCATCGATGACAGATACCCCGTCTGGTTTATGGAAGGGATCGCTTCCACGGTTGAAAATGTATATCAGTTCAGGTCATATCTGTTCCAGGAACTCAGCGATACCACTCGCTATGTTTTTAACTACGACAAAGTCAGATATGTCCTCAAAGATGAATACAGTGAAAGCGGCAATTACAGGCTGCCGTATTCAAATAACAGCATACTCACAAAATACAGCGATGAGAATCTTACGGGTGGGTACAGGTACGACCTGTCGCATTCCGCAGATGAAGAGAACACAGCCAGTGCATATGTGTCGGGCTATCTTGCCGTAGTCTATCTCGGTTATCTTGCGGCGGTCCGCGACGGTTACAGTGTTGTAACGGCTCCGAATTATGACAGAGGAGTTTATCCCGATGTGGATATCGATCTGATCAGATACGGGACAGGCCGCATTATCGACATGCTTCATGAAGGCTACAGTCTTGACAGCGTAATACAGCATATATCATCCCGTGGAGCAGATGATGCTAATCCGTATTATGAAAGTACCGCAGACTTTGCTGCCCGGTTCATAACAGGCGACGACGAGGACAGCAACACGCGTACCATATACGGTAATAACGCTTACGCCCTCGGCTCCCTGGAATTCTGCAACTACTACTTAAACTATCTTGAAGATAAGGGCTATGCGGATGGAGATTATACGCATCTTTCCACCGGCAGCATACTCTCTTCCGACCAGCATATAATCTCCCCTCTTGACCATGACAGAACCGCCGAAAGCGCGTATTATACGATAGTCGATTCGGGAGAATATGTCGAATCAACCGTGGACGAGATATATAACACGGCAGGCGGCAGGACCAGGGACTACATTGAAGGTGATCCGGAAGATGCGAATGAGCCTGAAGAGGGCCTTGCAAACGCGGCAAGACCGATCGAGGTTGTCGAAGCCGCTCCGGAATCAACCGACTCTACTCCGGCAGCTCAGGAAGCAGATGTCGTCGCGGCCGTGAGCGAACCGGGCATGACTGAGCCTTCGGCGACCGAACCTGAGATAACGGAACCCGTCGTAACAGAACCCGCTGCGGAGCCGCAGATCTCTGTCTCTGAGGAACCCGGCGAACTTATCCCTCCCGCAAGCGGCATCGAGCCCGAAATGCCCGCCGCTGATCCCGAGCTTGTACCCGATCAGCTCGTATCCGAAGGTGAGCCTTGCACTATCATTCCTCACGAGGAAGATGCGATCGTTCCCGAATACAACGATCCCGTTTCCGAGCCTGCCGGTGAGCCCGACAGCGACGGCGGTGATGACGGCGGTAACGATGGCGGCGGTGATGACGGCGGAAGTGATGATAGCGGAGACAGCGGCAATGACGGCGGTTCCGATGAAGTTTCCGGATCCGAAGAGTAAACAGACCGATAATGTGATACAATATCTATCATGAGATTGATATTCTTCACAGTCGGATTGTTTTCGGATATCCTTCTGTTCATATTCATACAGATGCTCATCCGGAAACAGGATGCCCTCAGGAACGCGATACTGAAGCTTTTCATAGCATCGTTCTTCGCAGTGCTCGCGAACCTGATCATCGCGGTCTCACGCGTTGAGCTGCTCACGGGCCTTGCGTTTTCGCTGTACTTTTCGAGCATCGATTTTATCACTTATTATTTCCTGCTCTTTGCTTTCGTATACACGAACAGGCCCCGCTTTTTGAACATATTCAGAACAGGCTGGCGTATCATTGCGATAATCGATACGCTCAGCCTTTTTGTAAGTGTATGGACCGGGCACATGTTCACGGTATATTCGATGACACTTGCCGACGGATCCGTTGCCTATCAGACGACTCCGGCCCTGCTGTTTAACATACACCTGGCGCTGTGTTACCTTCCGATCCTGTTTACGATGTATCTTCTTGCATCATCGCTTTTCAAATCGGTCGGATTCTACCGTTTCAAATACTTTCCGATCCTTGTATCGCTCCTCGCGATCGTACTTCTCAACATCGCTTATATGTATTTCCTGCTGCCGTTCGACTGGTCTGTACTCCTCTACGCTCTTGCGGGCATACTACTGTACTTTTTCTCGCAGTCATATGTCCCGAGAAAGCTCATGAACAGTTCTCTCCAGCTTGCGGTGGATTCGATGAAGGAAGGTCTGTTCCTGTTCGACAGTGATCGCAACATAGTCTATATCAACAAACGTGCACACGATCTTTTTGATCTGTCGATCGACAGCTTCTCTTTCGACGATTACCCGATCTCGCTCTGGCTGACCGGCAAGGACCGTTCAAACCTCAAAGAATTCGTCGAAAATCACCCGATGATGATCAAAGGCAGCCGCATGATCATAAAGGTCGACTACCGGAACAGTGTTAACAGCAAAGGCCAGGATCTCGGATCGTTCTTCCTCTTCGAGGACGTAACGCAGGACCAGAATCTGATGAAAAGTCTTGAGGAGGCAAGGAGTGAAGCCAACAGAGCCAATGACGCGAAGAGCATGTTCCTTGCCAATATGTCGCATGAGATAAGGACTCCGATCAACTCCATCCTCGGTATGAACGAGATGATACTGCGCGAATCGCAGGATTGGGACATCATCGGCTACGCGCAGGACATAAAGCGTTCGGGCGACGCTCTTTTATCTCTTATCAACAACATACTCGATTTCTCCAGGATCGAATCCGGGAAGATGGATATCTCTCCCGAAGGTTACAACATATTCAGGATGATGCGCGAATGCTATCATCTTGTCGCATCTCGCGCTCAGCAGAAGGATCTGCCGATACTCATCGAATGTCCCGACGACCTTCCCGAGGAACTTTACGGCGACGCACAGCGTATCAAGCAGATACTTGTCAATCTTCTGACCAACAGCATCAAATACACGCGTGAAGGCAGCATCAGGCTTGCCGTCAAATGGAAACCCACCTCTTCATCATACGGTGAGGTCAGGTTCGTCGTGACCGATTCCGGACAGGGCATTTCCGAAGAGAACATAGCAAAGCTCTTCAGGATATTCGAGCGTGTCGATCTCGATCACAACAGGAACATAGAGGGCACCGGTCTCGGGCTTGCGATCAGCCGTCAGCTCGCGTTCATGATGGGCGGCGACATTACCGTCGTATCAACTCCGGGCAAAGGCTCCGAGTTCACGGTCATACTCCCCCAGAAGATAATAAGCGAGAAGCCTCTCGGCCGGTTTGTCATGGCAGATGAGGATGTACCGAAGGCAGACCGGTACAAGGCATCGTTCCTTGCACCCGATGCTCATATACTCGCGGTCGATGATATCGATCTTAACTTAAAGCTCATTGCTTCCCTTCTCAAGAAGACCGGCCTGTCGGTAACGCTTGCCGCAGGCGGCGATATAGCCGTGCAGCTTTGTAAAGAGCAGGATTTCGATCTGATACTGATGGATCATATGATGCCCGATCCCGACGGGATCGAAGCCATGAAGATGATAAGAGAAGCCGGCGGGCACAATGCGAATATACCGATCATCGTGCTTACGGCCAATGCCATAGAAGGCGCCGAACAGGAATACCTCAAAGCGGGATTTGATGCGTACCTCTCCAAGCCCGTGCTCGGCAGCGATCTTGAGGACATGATCGTCCGTTTCCTTCCAAAAGACAAAGTTCAGAAATAAAAAGAGGCGCCGGTCATTTCTTCAGCGCCTCGAATTTTTCTTTCATCGTGGGATTGTTTCTGGTCAGTTTCTTGATGCTTATATCTTCGACCTTACCGTTCGCGATCCGCAGCTGATTGTCGGATCCGAGCAGCTCCTTCTTCACTTTCTCCAGATGCTGTATCGTCTTGTCTATCTCGTCGATCGCCTTGTCGAAATGCGAATGCGCGAGATCGTAATTGCGGGAAAAATCATTCTTGAAGTTTATCAGGCTGTCCTCGAAGTTCGAGATATCGATATCCTGATTCCTGATGAACGCAAGCTCCTGCTTGTATTCAAGAGAGTTCATCGCGGCATTTCGAAGGAGCGTTATTATCGGTATGAAGCACTGTGGCCGCACGACATACATCTTGTCGTACAGATGCGACACGTCGACTATACCGGCATTGTACAGCTCACTGTCGCTCTCAAGGAGTGATACGAGCACCGCATATTCACAGTTCTTCTCTTTCCTGTCCTTATCGAGTTCCTTGAAGAAATCCTCGTTCTTATGCTTGGTCGCGGTCTCGTCCATCTCGTTCTTCATCTCGAACATTATTGATATGAACTCGACACCGTTCTCATCCGCCTCACGGAATATGAAGTCTCCCTTACTCCCGCTCCTGGCATCGTTATCCTTGCCAAACTCGGCATTCCTGAAAGCAGCCGCACGGAGCTTTTCGAATTCGGTCTCGCAGAACCTCTCGAGAGACTCTCCGACCATCTTCGTTGAAAGCTTTGTCTTCAGATCTTTGTAATATGCGATCTGCTCGTCCTTCTGCTCGAGAAGGAATCTGTCCTTCTCCTTCTGACGGGCCAGTTCATTCT
>JAFZRD010000208.1 GCA_017620055.1 Lachnospiraceae bacterium | reverse complement strand
ACTCATCTTGACTTCGTATCCTCCGTCAAGCATGACGCCGCCGAGAATGCGGCTTGTAAGAAGTGTTCCCTGACCGCCGACACCGACGATCATGATATTTTTTGTTTCCATATTGTTATCTCCTACTATGATTATATTAGGAGCGCACGAGATATTTCCGAGAAATACCCTGTGAAAGGGTCTGCGCTTGACGAGGTCTTTTCGAGTCTAGCGTCAGCTACGCTTGAACAGGAGCGAGAGCGCGTTTTCGAGGAAATGATCTTCGTGTGCGACTTAGATATTTACATCAGAGATAGCTCCGAACTTGCACATCGACTTGCACAGATCGCATCCGTTACAGAGCGTATCGTCGATAGCGATCGTACCGTCTTCACGCTTCGTGATCGCCGGACATCCGGGCTTTAAGCACATGCCGCACTTCTTACACTTGTCGGGATCCGATGTACATTTATGCGTCATCGGCTTAGCCCCAAGCATGACGCACGGCGACTTTGTGATGATCACGCAAAGCTCGTCGGACGCAACCGATTCCTTCACGACCTTCTCAAGTGTCTCGATATCGAACGCATCAACCTCGGTCACGTTTTTGATACCGATCGCTTTACAAAGGTTATAAATGTTTATCGCGGGAACGATATCGCCCTGCAGCGTCTTGCCTGTTGCGGCATGATCCTGATGACCCGTCATTCCGGTCGTCGAGTTATCGAGTATCATGACGGTACCGGTTCCCTGATTGTAGAACATGTTCATAAGGGAATTGACACCCGTATGCATGAACGTCGAATCACCGATGACAGCGACCCAGTTCTTGATGTATTCTTTTCCTTTGGCCTTCTCCATACCGTGAAGAGTTGATATGGATGATCCCATGCAGACTGTCGTATCGATGACCGAGAGCGGAGCTACCGCCCCGAGCGTGTAACATCCTATATCGCCCGCAGCATGAAGTTTCAGCTTATTGAGCACGGTGTACACACTTCTGTGAGGACAGCCCGGACACAGTATAGGCGGGCGGTTCGGAACCTGCGCGGGTGATTTTACATCCACGTTCTCATGAAGTATCGCGGACCTGATCATGTTGGCGCTGTATTCTCCCTGCACCGTGAATATCTCTTTACCGATACATTTGATGCCCCACGATCTTACCTGCATCTCCGTGAGCGGCTCGAGTTCTTCGACGATGTAAAGCGTATCGACCTTCTTGGCAAAATCCTCGATAAGCTTCCTCGGAAGAGGATTTACGAGGCCGAGCTTTAAGACGCTCGCATCGGGAAGCGCTTCGCGCACGTACTGATACGGGATACCGCTTGTGATCACTCCGATCGATGTGTCTCTCATCTCAATTCTGTTTATTGAAAAATCACACGAGTCGGACTCAAGTCTCTTCTCTCTGTCTTCAACGACGAGGTGACGACCCTTGGCCATCGCGGGCATCATGACACGCTTTGCAATATCCCTCTCATATGTCTTGTCGGGAACATTCTCCCTGTCGGCCAGCTCAACAAGGCTCTGCGAATGAGCAAGTCTCGTTGTTGTTCTGATGATAACGGGAGTATCGTATCTCTCGCTTATCTCAAAAGCCTCTTTAACAAAATCCTTTGCCTCCTGCGAATCCGAAGGTTCGAGTACCGGCACGTGTGCGGCTCTTGCAACGAGCCTCGTATCCTGTTCGTTCTGTGACGAATACATTCCCGGATCGTCTGCCGCTACCATAACAAGGCCTCCGGTGACACCGATGTACGATACGGTGTACAGAGGATCCGCGGCAACATTGACACCGACATGCTTCATGGAACACATTGCACGAACTCCCGCCATTGAAGCGCCGATGGCGACCTCGGTCGCAACCTTCTCATTCGGAGACCACTCGCAGTAAAGATCATCTTTGTACTGAACGAGATTCTCACTTATCTCGGTACTGGGTGTGCCCGGATATGCGGCTGAAACCTTGACCCCGGCTTCGTATGCACCGCGGGCGATGGCCTCGTTTCCCAGCATCATGATTTTCTTATGATCACTCATGTTTACATCCTTCCGATCATTTCAAATAAATACAACGTTGAGGCCAAAGTTCATTTGACCTCAACTGATATGAACACTGTGGTATATTATAACACTTCTGTCTGCTCACAAAAAGGATTATTCTTCCTCTAGCGAATTCTTTCTGGAAACGACTACCGTCTGCGTGTAGCATGAGAAGATCGCATCCTTGGATCCGTCAGAAAGCTGCGGTGTTATGCGGCTGACGATCGGAACTATGATAAGTGATACGATCATTGCTGCGGCACCTGCCACGATCGGTGACGAGAAGAAACTGAAGAACATATTGAGAACAGTGATACCGACACCCGCAACAAAGCTAGACCATACCGCAAGCTTTGTCGTCTTCTTATCGTAAAGCGCATATACGAACGGGCCTAAGAACGCGCCCGCAAGAGCACCCCATGAGATACCCATGAGCTGTGCGATGAATGTGGGCGGGTTAAGTGCGATGACAACCGAGATGATGATGAACACCGCGATGAAAAATCGCATCGTGAGCACCTGTTTCTTCTCATCCATATCCTTAACAAAGAGGTCCTTGATGAAATCGAGAGTCAGCGTCGAGCTCGATGTCAGAACGAGCGATGAGAGCGTTGACATCGATGCGGACAGGACGAGCACTACCGTTACGCCTATGAGGACATCGGGCAGGAATGAGAGCATGTGAGGCATTATCGCGTCAAACAGCATTCCGCCGTCTTCCTTGTGAAGCGAAGGATCGTCGAACAGTCTTGCGAAACTGCCGAGGAAATATGTTCCGCCTGCAACTACGATCGCGAATATCGTGGAGATGACCGTTCCCGTCTTAACGCTCCTCTCATCCTTGATCGCGTAGAATTTATGTACCATCTGGGGCAGTCCCCATGTACCGAGTGATGT
>JAFZRD010000207.1 GCA_017620055.1 Lachnospiraceae bacterium | reverse complement strand
GTATGCATAGTGGATGATGATGTAAAGAACATCAACTCGGCAGGTTACATTCTGAGCAGGGAAGGATATGACGTTCTGGGCTTCAAATCGGGCAGGGCATTTCTGAAGCATATTGATAAGGGAAATACGCCCGATCTTGTGCTGCTTGATGTCAAGATGCCGGAAATGGACGGCTTTGAGACACTTACGGAACTGAAGAAGCGGGACGGCGCCGGAAGTATCCCGGTGATCTTTCTTACCGGAGACGAGAGAGAAGATTCCAGAAATCGGGGGATGGAAATGGGCGCATCCGATTTCATTCAAAAGCCGTTCCTGCCCGAAGTCCTTATAGAGAGCGTAGGGAGAAACATTAAATGAACGATATACTTGAGAAAAACGAACTGTTTAAAGATTCCCATCTGATGATCCTGAAAACATATTCGATATTTGCAATTATCCTCGTCACGGAATCTCTGCTGATGGACTGGGAGAGATGGGCGATCCTGCTTATCGTGACAGGGATAGTCGGAAGCTGGGGTCTTCATTTCGGACGTGTGCTGAGTGATTATCACAGGCTTTGGGTCTATTCGATCCTTATGATGGTAACTTTTTTCTTCTATGGTATTCACCTGACCAGCACATTCGACATGGCGCTCGTGATGAGTGCTGTCATTGTCCTCTACATCATGACGGGCATGAAGATATTTGTCTCGTTATGTCAGTTAACTTTTTATGCGACGTTCGTTTATGACGTCATAGTCCTCATCAGTCAGGGTACACAGTTCGATGTTCTCACCGTCACAAGATCGCTCCTTCATGTCGGAATGATAACAATGCTCGGATGGCTCGGAAGAGCTATCATCAGCAGATGCGGAGACATGGTCACGGAATCCCGGACGGAGATAAATGAGCTCAAAGCCGCTACGACCAGATTCAATGATTTTCTCTCAAACGTATCACACGAGATCCGTACACCTGTAAATGCGATCATGGGATTTTCTGATATATGTATCAAGAAGGAAAAAGATCCGGAGATCCTGGAGAATATCAGGAATATCAAGGAATCCGGCAAAAGGGTTGTCGATCAGATAGAAGAGATACTCGATTACTCGGAGATAGACAGGAACAAGATCGCAAATAACTGTGAGAATTACATGATATCCTCACTGTTCCACGATCTCGTGACGGAGCTTCGCGATTATCTCCCCCCCGATCTGGAACTGATCATAGATGTATCCGCGTCGATCCCCTCGGTGCTGTATTCGGATCATGACAAGATCAAGAGGATACTCTGGCACCTTATCACAAACGGTTTCAAGTATACATCCCAGGGCGGAATATATGTGAGAGTAACATCGTCCAGGCAGGATTACGGCATCAATCTGTGCATAGAAGTTACCGATACAGGCGCCGGAATGAACAAGGAACAGAAAGATCATATCTATGACGGATTCTACCAGGGTAATTCCGGAAGAGCCAGATCCTCAAACGGACTGGGACTCGGCATGTCCGTCGTGGCAGGATTCGTTGCGTCTCTCGGAGGGTTCATAACCATCGACAGCACTCCCGGCAAGGGAACAACCGTAAGGGTCAGCATTCCTCAGAAGGTTGTCGACGAGAGCGGATGTATGTCGCTTAGAAACCGCCGGAATCTCCGCCTGGGCTCGTTCCTTCAGCTTAACAGTTTTGCCGCGCCATCAGTGCGTCAGTACTATAACAGTATGGTCATGAACATCGTAAAGGGACTCGGAGTCCAGATGGTCAAGATTGACAGTCTTGAAAAGCTCAAGGAGCTGTCTCAGACTGAAAAGTTCACCCATATATTTGTAGGCAAAAATGAATATGAGTCTGACAGGCGCTTTATGGAAGAACTTGCAACAAAGGTCAGACTGATAGTCGTCGCGGACAAAAACTTCACACTGCCGCAAACGTCCAGAGCATCCATTATGGAAAAGCCTTTCTACTGTTTCCCTGTTGTATCGGTACTCAATATCGATACGGATGATGAGCCCGGATATGAAAGGCGCATGATGATGCCGACCGTCAGAGCGCTTGTCGTTGATGATGAGCCGATGAACCTGATAGTTGCCGAGGGACTCCTTCAGTACTACGGGATCAATGTCAGCACGGCTGCGTCCGGTTATGAAGCGATCCAGATGTGCCAGAACAACGAATACGATCTTGTGTTCATGGATCATATGATGCCGGGCATGGACGGTGTGGAGGCGATGAAGAAGATCAGGGCCGCCCGCGGTACGAAGGACGAACATCTGCCGATCATAGCCCTTACGGCCAACACGATGAGTACCGCAAGAGAGATGTTCGCCGCGGAAGGTTTTGACGGATTTGTAAGTAAGCCGGTCAACCTGACGGAACTTGAGAGGGTCATGAAGAAAGTGATCCCTGAGAGGCTGATAGAGTATGTCGATATCGAAGAGGAAGAAGACGACGATGACGAGCCGATCGTGTTCACCGCCGGTGCGGTCACGGACGAGAAAACAGATGAACCCGCTCCGGACTCAGCATCTATGTCGTGTGTCGATATTGAGGAAGGACTCAAGTATACGAGAGGTGATATGGAGTTCTATAAAATGCTTCTGTCCCAGTATGTATCCGAGGCGCCAGACAAGAAGGCAAGGATGGATAAGGCCATAGCCGGTGGAGACACCGGAAGCTTCGAGATAATCGTTCACGGGATAAAGAGTTCGTCCAAGATGATAGGTGCTTCGGAACTGTCCGAAAAGGCAAGGGAGTTCGAGAACAACGCGGAGGCCGGCAATCTTCCCGACGAGTCCGGGTATGAGGCATTCATTAAGGATTATATGCACATTGTTGACGAAATATCGGATTTCCTGAACGGATCCGGAACGATGAGGGGCGAGGCCGAGACGAAACCGGAACACAAATCGGCACCTAAACGTGAACCGGTGGCTGAACCGTTATTTGAAACCGGACCGGAACCCAAATCGGAAGAGGGAATAGATACGGACGCAGAGATATTCCATTTTGCGGCGAAGAAGAAAGGCAACAGAAAGTAAGCCCCTAGGCGAGGTGACAGGTTATGAAACAGTTCCTCAGGAACGCATTCAATATAGGAATGGAAAAGACTGACATAAAATTTGCTATAAGGCTGTACGAGTCGACCTTTTATGTCATGACCATACTGTGGTCATCGGTGTTGTTCGTAGACTGCATTCTGTTCGTGTTCATGCTCTTTAATCCGGACCGTTATCCGGGCTACGTGAAGCAGTATGCCGTAATGTATGTTCTGATGGCGGCAACTGCGGTCATAGTCATTGCCGTTGTATTCATGACGAAGAAGAACTTATACGGCAAATGCAGGCTGTACAGACTGACATGCGTCGTTTCGGCGACGTTCGCGATCCTCTGGGCGCTTATTGTCACATACTTTGATGCTCATCTGGTCGTTAACGTCACCCCGAGCCTGATCATGATCGTGGCGATGGCTATCCCGCTCTGTCACAGTCTGTCACCCGGAGTGT
>JAFZRD010000206.1 GCA_017620055.1 Lachnospiraceae bacterium | reverse complement strand
TGGGCCATAATATCCTGGGTCTGCTCTTTGGATCGGCTGAGGATCTGCTGCTTGCGCTGCTCCTCACCGTTCTTCTTCTTGGCTTCCCAGTCTTTCATGAAATCACTGAGATCTATCTGTCCGGGGACCTGTTCATCCGCCGTATTTTCCGGTGCCGGTGTCGGTTCGGGTGCAGGAGCAGGTATGCTTTCCTGTACCGGTGCAGGCTCGGGCTCAGGTTTGACATACGAAGCCGGAGATGCTCCGGGTTCCGTATACACAGGTGCCTGATCCATCGGATCTTTATATCTGACGGGTTCCGGTTCGGGCTCGGGCTGCTGATATACCGGTTGCTGATACATCTGCTGAGGCTGCTGCGGCTGAGCGTACATCTGCTGCTGGTATACCGGCTGCTGATACATCTGCTGAGGTTGCTGCGGCTGGGCGTACATCTGCTGCTGGTATGCAGGCTGCTGATACATCTGTGCCTGCTGCGGATCCATGTACATACCCTGCTGATACATCTGCTGTGCCTGTGCCGGATACACGGGTTCATTCGAGGGACCTGCATTGTTCAGCTGCTGCATGAACTGTTCCTGTGACTGATCGTATAACTGGGATGTGACACCGTAATACGGTGAAGGAACGACGTTCTTCTCCTTTGCATAGAACTCCTCCATATTCTTGGCGAGCTCTTCCTGCAGATTCATCGTCGAATATTTGTCATTACTGTATGGAGTTATCTGGATATCCGATGTCTGCTGCGGTGCCGCAGTTACGACGGGTGCCGGTGTCTCGGCCGGTCTCGGCTCTTCCTGTGAGGCAATTCCGGGGCCCATCAGAAGCGAACCAGTATTACTCTCCATCGGGGCAGTCTCAAAGGGACTGACACCCTTGGCATACATCGGCATTGACTGGGTCTCGTATATATGAACCGTTTCTTCCGTTTCTCCCGTAGGTATCTTGGGAGCATCGTAAACACCGTCATATTTCTGCTGCTGCTCTTTGGTAAGAGGTGAATGCTGCATCTTGAGTTCAAGTGCTTTACGAACATAAGGACCGTCACCAAACCAAAGTGCGAGTTCATCACACGTCTCCACACATTTGGTCTCCTGACCGTCCTTATGATATAAGAGAGCAAGCTCATATGCCCATTTCTCGGTATACTCTGCCCTCTTGAACTCTTCGAGGAGCGATATCTTCTCCTCAAGGGGAACATCCTGGGCGTCATATATCTTATATAAGAGAACATATCTGTTTGTATCGTGGGGTTTTAAATGAACGTATTCCCTGTAGTACTCGATCGCCTCCGATACCTCATCGAGCTTTATCGCAAGCTCGCATAGGGCGTAAACGACATTTGCCCTGTCGGGATACCTCTCATAAGCCAGGAGAAGAATGTCCCTGGCTTCGGAATAATGCTTTGTTACTTTATATATCTCACTGACGGTGCATAACATGGAGAAGCTCTTTACCCTTCTCCAGTCGATCGTGTCAGCTATGTCCATCGCTTCCTGGAAACGATGTTCTTTGATCAGTGATTTTATCTGGTCCGCACAGACCTGATATTCGTACTTATCCAAAACAAAAACTCCCTTAAGCACAACAAGTGCCCATTATCTTGGCTATTTTATCATACGGACCCCGCTATGTCAAAGCATTGGAAAGTGCGGCAAACTGCCGAAGATCAAGTGTTTCTCCCCTTATGTTTCCGTCAATGCCCATGCCTTCAAGAGCCTTTGCGACCGCCTCTTTCGATATGCCAAGCTCCGCACTGTTGCCGATAGCGTTCACAAGTGTTTTCCTTCTCTGATTAAACGATGCCCTGATAAGGGCAAACATAAGCTTCTCGTCGGTCACACTGACCTGCGATCCGCTCCTGACCGTCAGACGTATCACACTCGAGCCCACCTTCGGACGCGGCATGAAACAGTTGGGGGGAACATTAGCGGCTATGTACGTGTCGGCGTAATACTGCACGGCGAGCGACAGAGCGCCGTAATCTTTTGTGCCCGGACCGGCCTGCATTCGATCGGCAACCTCTTTCTGAACCATTATGGTGATGCTCGACAAAGGAAGCTGCTGTTCCAAAAGTGACATTACGATAGGTGTGGTTATATAATAAGGCAGATTTGCGACCACTTTAACGTTCATGCCTTCAAACTCGTCACGTATAAGTGCTCCCATATCGGTCTTCATGACATCGGCATTGATTATCCTCAGGTTGGAATATGCAGAAAGGGTATCTCCCAGAATGGGGATCAGCTCTTTGTCGATCTCAACGGCCACGACCTTTCCCGCGCGCTCACACAGACGTTGTGTCATGGTCCCTATTCCGGGACCGATCTCGATCACTCCGTCTTCCTTCCCGATATCGGCCGCATCCGTTATCTTATCGAGAACATGCGCATCTATCAGGAAATTCTGCCCGTATCTCTTCTGAATCGAAAAACCGTATTTCTTTATTATCTCCGCCGTGCTTTTGGCGTTACCAAGATCTGCCATCAAATGTTACCGAATATCTTTACAGCGTTGTTAAAGGTTACTTCTTCGACTTTTTCGGCGCTGACGCCTTTAATCCTTGCTATCTCCTCAATGATATACGGAAGATACTCCGATGAATTGCGCTTTCCCCTCATCGGGACCGGAGCCATATAAGGAGAATCCGTCTCCGTGACGATCCGATCGAGCGGTGCGTATTCCACAACTTCCTTAAGCTTCCTGCCGTTCCTGAATGTCACCACACCGCCGACGCCAAGATATAACCCGAGATCGAGGAACTGTTTTGCCATCTCGACTCCATAGGAATAACAGTGCATAATACCTCCGACCTCATCGGCTTTTTCGGACCGGAGTATATCGTATGTGTCCGCTGCGGCTTCCCTTGAATGTATTATGACCGGAAGCTTAACTTTTCCGGCGAGCGCAAGCTGTCGCGCAAACCATCTCTTCTGGATATCGCGTTCCGGTTCGTCCCAGTAATAATCGAGTCCGATCTCTCCGATAGCAACGACATTATCATTTACGGTGTATTCCTCGAGAATAGCCATATCCTCTTCGGCAAGATCCCCGCATTCTTCGGGATGCACCCCTACCGCTGCGGAAAATTCCGGATGCTTTTCGGCAAGTGCGATACATCTTTGGCAGCTGTCCATCGAAGACGCAACATTAACAAGCCTTCCCACGCCCGCTGCGATTGCTTTCTCAATCGCCTCGTCCCGGTCGGTATCAAATGCTCTGTCATCAAAATGCGTGTGTGTCTCGTATATCAAAACGCTCAAACTCCCATTTTTCGCCAAAAAAACCTTGCAATTCAAAAAACATTATAATATAATAGCACTTGCGTTACAAACGCAGATGCGCGCTTAGCTCAGTTGGTAGAGCACCTGACTCTTAATCAGGGTGTCCAGGGTTCGAGCCCCTGATCGCGCACTAAGGCCTCAGTTTTGCTTTTATGCGGAATTGGGGTTTTAATTTCTCGGCGTGTGGCTCAGTTTGGTAGAGCGCTACGTTCGGGACGTAGAGGCCGCAAGTTCAAATCTTGTCACGCCGATTCATCATAAAAGAGGGTTTCGGAATCTCCGAAACCCTTTTTTGAACCGAATCTATCATTAAAATCCATTGACTTCCTCTTCCACCATGTCCCAATAATCTTTCGCATATAACAGGTTTTCCCTTATCGTTCCGTTAAACAGATATGTTTCCTGCGTAAAGAAATCCCCTGGGTCCGAGGCCTCTCATCGGCGGTTGCGGCATATCACACAGACTCCATTGTTCACAGAATCAGTTCCATCTGTGTTTCTTTGGTCTTCATCCCCATCGCTTTGTAGAATGCCATAGCGGAATCATTTCCGTCCCATACATTCAATGTCACTTCATAGCAACCGAGACGTTTTGCTTCGGACTTGACATGCTCAAACAGCTTACTCCCGACATGTGATCCTCTTGCATTCTCGTCCACACACAGATCATCTATGAACATTATCTTTCTGTAGATCATTGTGCTGGAGAACTTCGGCTCTTCGATCTGGCACATCGCGTATCCTGTTGCACGGTCATTATCATCTGTCGCAACATATACAGGACGGCTCTCGTCAAGGAACATTTCCTCAAGGTCGTCTTTTCCGTATTTTGTTGTTTGCGGAATGAACAGATCCGGTCTTATCTTTGCATGTACCTCCAAAACCTGTGACAACAAACGCAGAACATCGGGTATATCTTTTGAAACAGCTCTTCTTATGTTCATGGTCTCTTAAATCCTCTTGTCAGTCATGACGTTCATCCATATTATCGTATATCTCACAGAATCTGGCATGAAACGATACTTCTTCACCGGCATTACGCAGATGTGACGTATCTGAAAACGACAGCATCCTGAAGCTGGCGATCCCTTTTCTTCTCTCTTCCGTCACGACGGTCGTGATGCTGGCCGGTGCGGCGCACAAACTGTGCCACAGTATCATCGGGGAAATGCTGAACAGCCTTCCAAGCATCACGCATTCCATTCCGAAATGACAAAAAAATAAGATAGTGTCTGTATTGGGTCTTTCGGCAAGATATAGCCTGTCTTTCCTTACATATCCGTGCCCGGCAAGAAGTGAATCGAATCCGTCTCTGATCTCTTCGTATTTCTCACGGACTCCTCCGGCGATCAGCCTGTCATTGTCCGTCCATCTGTTTACATCGTAGAATCCGTCTTCTTTTGTCCAGTTCTGTGGCAGCCAATCCCAAACAATATTTTTACGGTTCTCATCATCCGGTCGTATAATACGACTCGGGAATTCCTCAAGCCAGTCAAGAGTTGTGGCATCCTTTCCGGTCTTCTCAAGATACGGTCTCGCAGTGGCTTTTGCGCGTCCCAAAGGCGAAACATATACCTTGTCGACTTTCATGTCTTTAATATGATCTGCTAGTATCTCTGCCTCACGTCTTCCCTTTTCGGTCAGGGTGTCGTTTTCATAGTCAGGCTCGGCATGACGGATAATTATCAATCTCATCTTAAACGATCTTTTGCTTCCTCAAGTTCCTCTATGACCCTGTCGCAGAATTCGTCGAATTCGGGATCCGGTATCTGGCATTCCGGATGGGACAGACAATAATCTATCGTTTTTCTTATACCCTGATCGAATCTAACGGTACACTCAAATCCGGGAACGATCCTCTTGATCTTGGAGTTGTCGAATACGACCGAATTTGCTTTGTCTCCGAGGAGAGATCCGAAATAATCGTAATCACTGACGGAAGCCAGAAACTCCGAAGATACGTAATAAGGTATGAAATCAACATCAAGCGCATCCGCGATGGCTTCGTATATCTGGTTCCATGTAAGGGTCTCATCGCTCGTTATCTGGAAGCTCTCTCCGATCGCATGTGCATTTCCCATAAGGCCCTTAAAGCCCTTTGCGAAATCCTCATTAAATGTCATCGTCCAAAGTGACGTTCCGTCACCGTGCACTATGACAGGCTTGCCCTCGAGCATTCTCCTGACAACCTGCCAGCTGCCCCTGTCACCGTGTACCCCGAGAGGAACGCTCCTCTCATCATATGTATGACTCGGACGGACTATCGTGACCGGAAAACCTTCCTTCTCGTATTTGTCCATCAGGAAGCTTTCACAGTATATCTTGTTCCTCGAATATTCCCAGAAGGGATTGGCCAGCGCCGTTCCTTCCGTGATGATATGGCTCCTGCACGGCTTGTTGTATGCCGATGCGGAACTGATGTATATAAACTGGGAGCACCTTCCGCGAAACAGTCTGTGATCCCTTTCGACCTGATCGGGAGTGAATCCGATAAAATCACAAACGCAGTCAAACCTGTTCCCGTCGAGTATCTCATCGATACTTTCCTCATCATTGATGTCCGCGTTTATCAGATGTACGTTCTCCGGTATCTCATCGGTCCTGTTACCCCTGTTTATAAGATACAGGTCCCAGTTTTCATCTTTTGCGACCGCACGGGTTATCGCCATCGATATCGTTCCGGTCCCGCCTATGAACAAAGCTTTCAGCATTCCTTCTCCCTTTCCGTTCCCCTTGTGTTTATCTTGTCGATGTTTCGTTCAGTATCTCCATCATCTCACGGATCATCTCCTCATCCCTGAGTCTGAACAGTATCTCAACTCGTCTTGACGCTGCCGCATCGACACTGCCGTCCGGTTTGAGAACAGGCTCGCTGAATGATTTTCCGACGGTGGAGAGGACCTTTTCGAGTTCCTCCTTCTCATCATCATCGAGGAACCGGCTGTCCTTTCTCGTACAGTAATCCGCCACCGAATAAGCCCTCTGCTGTGACAGTTCAAGGTTACTCAGATACGTTCCGTCCGTATCGGTATGTCCTTCGATGACGATCTCGGAAATATATTTTCTGTACTTCGGAGACAGCAGTATCTTCAGATACCTTGGCATGAACTCTCCGAGAAAATCCTTACCGCCCGATTTCAGGACTGATCTGTTGTACTCGAACAGGATGTTTGAATCCATCGTTATCGCACCGGTCTTCTCATCGACCGCGATGGAAAGTGACGAATTCTCAAACTCCTTACGAAGTGCCTCGATAAGCTCGGCCCTGATACCGATGATGTTATCAAGCTTTGCCTGCTGCTCTCCCATGAGCTTTTCGAGATCCTTTAAGAGCTGCGACTGTTCCTCGAGCTTTCTCTGCTGGGCCAGAAGTCTTCCCTCCTGCTCCGAAAGCTTCAGCTCCTGCGCGTTAAGCTTGGCGCCCTGCTCTTCGATCGTTAAACGCTCGTTCTCCAGTTCTTCCGACTGGATCGTCAGTACATGCTCCTTCTCATTCAGTTCATCAACCTTCAGGTCGTACTGGACCTTTGACCTTAAGACCGTGAAAGCGATGATAAGAACAAAGCAAAGCAGCAGACCGGCCATCATGTCCGAATAGGAAAGCCAGTATGTCGTTTCTTCATCCCTCTTGCGGGCGTATTGTCTTCTCATTGATCCTTACCGGAATTCTGGTTCCTTTTATCCGTAAGCTTCTTCATATAGTCGATGCCGTTTGTTATCTCCTCAAGCGCATCGTTCATATGCTCGTTTGTATCGGCCGAATACTTGCCCATTTCGGTGATAGCCCTTCTGAACTCGGAAATGATATTTCCCTGTTCGAACAGCATGTTCTTCTCCTGCATGATAAGGTCATGTACCGATTTGTCTTCGTTGGCCAGACTGTTCAGAGTCCTCTGAAGTTCGTTCTGGATAGTCTGGATGCTTGCCGTGTAACTGTTCAGCGTATTAACAAGACGTTCCGTCTCGCTGTTGATGTTATTGAGCGTCTCCGTGCTGCTTCCCGTTTTGTTAAGGAGATTCGTCATCAGATCCGCTGTCTGCTTCTGTGAATTGTACTGCTCCTTGACCGACTCACTGAGCTGGTAGAAGCTGTTGCCCAGAGAAGTGTTCATCTCGGTGATGAACGTATCCACTATCTGGCGGATCGCCTCTGTCTCGTTTCTGACCATGATCGTCTCGAATTCGGAGACCGATTTGTTCAGGCGGTCGAACTGAGGCTCTATGATCCTGCCGAGTTCTTCGGCAACTCTCTCATACATCCTGTCCATCGCGGAAAGCTGATCCGCCTGAAGTGATATGAGCTGGTTCATTCCGTTGTTCTCCGTGTCGGGAAGGACAAACTTCTTGAATGCCTGGGAGAAATCCTGTACCGCGCTCTCGCCTTCGTACAGTTTTCTCTTGTAGATCGCATTGAACACAAGCGAGAACACCATTCCGAAGATGGAAGTGTGGAACGCCACCTTGATACCGCCCATAAGAGCTTCTATACTTTGGGTCATCTGTTCGGTCGACCCGGTCGTGTTAAAGTGCTCCATACCTATCGACAGACCGATGAACGTACCGAGGATACCGAGTCCCGTCAAAAGGCCCGGTACCTGGTTGAGCTCGTT
>JAFZRD010000032.1 GCA_017620055.1 Lachnospiraceae bacterium | reverse complement strand
TGCGCGCCTTTGGCGACCGCTTCATCTCCGCACATGACAACAAGACTGACTTTGCCGCCGGCATCCGAACAAAGCACAAATACACCGTCCGGATACTTCTCCTTCATCTGATCCGCAAGATCGCGCAGTCCGTTCATATCGGCTGAAGGAACACTCGTCGCGATAAGCTTGAGTCCCGATACATCGGTGACCTTGTCCGAGATGTCTCCGACAGCTTCTTTTGCGGCCTTTGACCGAAGCGACTCGAGTTCTGCCGAGAGACTCTTCATCTCCGCATTCATCTTTGCCAGTCTTTCAGCAAGCGTCGCCGGAGTGGCTTTTACTACAGCTGCTGCGGCAGCATATTCCTTCTCCACGTTCCTGTAATGATCGAGGACCGCGGTTCCGGTTATACCTTCTATCCTTCTGACTCCTGCGGCTATACCGCCCTCGCCGGTTATCTTGAAACTGTGTATGTCGCCCGTTGACGCCACATGTGTTCCTCCGCACAGTTCCTTGGAAAAATCACCCATTTTGACGACACGTACAACTTCACCGTACTTCTCGCCGAACAGTGCCATTGCACCGGACTTCTTTGCATCTTCTATCGACATAACATCGGTAACGACAGGCAGATCCTCCATGATCTTTTCGTTAACAATATCTTCAACCTTTTCGATCTCTTCAGCGGTAAGAGCCCTTCCGAAGGAAAAATCAAACCTTGTACGAAGAGCATCCTGATATGAACCCTGCTGCTTGACCTCATCACCGAGAAGTGTCTGCAGTGCCTTCTGCAGAAGGTGCGTTGCGGAGTGGTTCATACACGTGCGCTTCCTGTTGTCCTTATCGACCGAAAGCGTAACGGTATCTCCCTTTTTGAATGTTCCGGATTCAACGATACCGGCATGACCGACTCTTGAACCTGAAAGTTTTATCGTATCGGTTACTTTGAAAGTGCCGTTCCCCGATATGATACCGAAGTCGCCCTTCTGTCCGCCCATTGTCGCATAGAACGGTGTATTGTCGGTAACTATGATGCACTGCGTACCTTCGCCTGCTTCGTCGATAAGCGTATCGGAACCGATCGCGATTATCTTTCCCTTATCCTCGGTAAGAGTGTATCCTGAAAACCCGGTTACGAGGCTGTCATCAAGTCCGTCAAACACCGCATTGTCTCCTGCGGATGATCTGATCGAGAAGTTTGCGCCTTCTCTGGCTTTCTGTTTCTGCTCTTCCATCGAGGAAGCAAATCCTTCCTCATCAACGCTCACTCCCTTTTCGCCTGCCATCTCGACGGTAAGCTCAAGCGGGAATCCGAACGTGTCATACAGATAGAACGCATCCTTACCCGATATCCTCTTATCGGATGACTTTTCGGCGGGCTCGAGAATCTTGACGAATTCTTTCATACCGTTCTCGATCGTTGCGGTAAAACGGTCTATCTCCTTCTTCAGTTCCGACAGGACGAATTCACGGTTCGACGTTAATGTCTCAAATCCTTCGGAATATACTTCATCCATGAATATCCTTGCGATCTCAAGAAGGTCTTCGGTCGCAAATCCGAGTATGCGGCCGTGTCTGACGGCTCTTCTTATAAGACGGCGCAGTACATAACCGGCTCCGCCGTTTGCCGGAACAAGCCTTGCCTCATCGCCGATAAGCATCACCGAAGTACGCATATGATCGGCAAGAACACGCATTGACCGCGTCTTTTCATCATCATTATCATATGAGGATCCGGACTTCTTCTCGATAAACGCGATAACGGGAGCGAACAGATCCGTTTTATATACATCCTTGGTACCGTTAAGGAATGCGAGTATCCTCTCGAGTCCCCAACCCGTATCCACATTCTTCTTTGCAAGAGGAGTCAGATGACCGTCTTTGTGCTTCTCATACTGCATGAACACGTCATTTCCGAGTTCGGTATATTTGCCGCATGAACATCCGGGACCGCAGTCGGGACCGCAGTCGGGCACATCGGCTATATAGAACATTTCCGAGTCGGGACCGCAGGGGCCGTATTCAAGTCCCCACCAGTTATCCTCGGCCGGAAGGTAGTATATGTTCTCTGAAAGGAATCCCGAATCTATACGGCACTTTGCGCCTTCCTCGTCTCTCGGTGCGTTTTCGTCACCGGCAAACACGGTCGCGGCAAGATGCTCCTTATCGAAGCCGAACACTCCGGTCAGAAGTTCATAGCTCCATTTACACCTGTCCTCCTTGAAATAATCACCGAGGCTCCAGCTTCCCATCATCTCGAAAAAGGTAACGTGAGACCTGTCACCTACGGAATCGATATCGTTGGTCCTGACACAACCCTGAACGTTACAAAGTCTCGTTCCGAGCGGATGCTTCTGTCCAAGGAGATACGGCATCAGCGGCTGCATTCCCGCAACGTTGAACATGACACCTGTTGAGCCGTCCGATACGAGCGATACCGCACCGACGTCAACGTGTCCTCTTTCCTTATAGAATTCTTTCCAGATATTTCTGAGTTCTTTTGATGTATATTGTTTCATATCGTCTCCCAAAGTCAGATCATAATAACGTGATACCGGCGCTCTCGGCTGCCTTGCGGTCTTTGTCGAGCCAGATCGAGCTCTGGACCTCGCCGATATGCGCTCTTCGAAGGAAGAACATGCATATCCTTGACTGACCGATGCCGCCGCCTACCGTGTACGGCATATTCTTCTCGAGTATCGCCTTATGGAACGGAAGTTTGGCCCTCTCCTGGCATTTTGCTTTCTTCAGCTGTTCTTTAAGGGAATCCTCATCAACCCTTATTCCCATCGACGAGATCTCGAATCCCATGTCAAGCAGCGGATAATAAACGATGATGTCACCGTTGAGCGCCCAGTCGTCATAGTCCGGAGCCCTGCCGTCATGCGGTTTGCCGTTCGAGAGTTTGTCACCGATCTGCATCAGGAATATTGCGCCGTATTCCTTTGCCGCAGCCGTCTCTCTTTCTTTCGGAGACATCCGGGGCCATCTGTCAAGGAGTTCCTGGGTCGTGATGAACTTGATGCTCTCCGGAAGTATCCTCTCTATCTCCGGGTGTCTTGAATTGATGAACACCTCCGTGTTCTTGAGTGCTTCATATACTTTTCTGACGATCGATTTGAGTGTCGAAACTGTCCTGTCCTTCTTGCTGATGATCAGTTCCCAGTCCCACTGATCGACATATAGCGAATGAAGATTGTCGGTATCCTCATCACGTCTGATGGCCGTCATATCCGTATACAGACCTTCACCTGTCTTGAAACCGTAATCGCGGAGAGCTTTCCTCTTCCACTTTGCAAGCGAATGGACGATCTCGACTTCCGAATCGTTCTGTTCCCTGATCCCGAATCTGACGGGTCGTTCAACACCGTTTAAGTTATCATTAAGGCCCGACTTTTCGGTCACAAAAAGCGGAGCCGAGACACGCGTCAGGTTAAGCTCCTTTGCAAGCATTCTTTCGAAATAGTCTTTGACCTCTTTGATCGAGATCTCCGTTTCCTTGATGGACGACGGACTCTTATATCCGTCAGGGATAATAATGCTCATCTTTTCTCCTCTTTCATATCAAAAGCCACCGTATCTATCCTATCCGCTCGGGAATAAGGCTGATCAGTCTATAAAGTTCCGCCAGGATCGGCTCATGGAACTTTTCCGACTCTTCCCACTTTCCTTCCTTTATGAGCGCATTTGATTCGGTAGCCATTTCGACAAGATGTGTGGCACCCGCACTTGCCCCGCTGCCCTTGAGGCCGTGAACGAGTATCCTGTAATTCTCGATATCTTTTGCCGAATATGTTTCCTTAAGGCCATCGACCGTTTTGGTGATCTCTTTCAGGAATGTCTGAAGAACAAGTTTGTAAAAATCATAACTGTTGTCATACATCAGAAGACAGCTGTCTTCGTCGATCCCGTCATTTTCATTAAAGAGCCTGTCGGCCATAACGCATAACCCCTTCCCGGTACATACCGCAAAAACAATGATTAATTATAAACTTAAGCCTGTGATTACGCAAGATTACAAATCAAGTGACCTGATCCTTATCTCTCCGTCCCGATACACATGCCTGGTGCCATCCTCATCAAGGATTATCCCGCCTTTATCGTCAATGCCGTCGCACTTTGCGATCACTTCTTCATCACCCGATATATACCGGACACTCTCTCCGATGAAGATGCAGCGACTTCGGTATTTCCCGATATGACCGTATATATCATCCGATCCGTAAAGTTCAGAAAACTTTTCGATAATGAGCGCCGCAAGACTTACCGCCCGGCTTCGTGCCACATCCTTATCAAGGTCACACACTCTTCCGGTCAGGCTTCCGTATATCCCGGCAATATCATCCGGTACATCGGCTGCATCGTATATGTTTATACCGATACCGAGTATCACATACCGGTCGTCCTTCCCGATATTATGCGCCTGCGCGACTATGCCACAGACTTTTCTTCCGCCGAGGATTATGTCATTGACCCACTTGATGCCGGTATCGATCCCGAACATATCCTTTATCGAATCACATACGGCAACGGCCGCCATGGTCGTTATCATGCCAAACAGATCTTCGTTCCGAGGCCTTAGAAGAAGACTCATATACAGGTTCCCGCCTTCCGGCGAAAAGAACGTCCGCCCGCTTCTTCCCTGTCCGGCACTCTGGTAAAATGCTACAACGCATGTTCCCTCCCTCGCACCGTCATCGGCAAATTCCTTAAGCTTAATATTCGTACTGTCGACCGATTCAAATATCTTCAGATCTGTTTCCATACGACCTCATACTCGTTTCCGAATTTATAATACGGGCATTTGTACTCCGATCCCTGCATGAGTCTTCCGTATTCGTCTTCGTCGAGGTTCATCCTGCAGTAGTACTCGTCATATTCCTCATCGTATATATAGTTGTCACACGTTTCACAGTTAACCTGCACGCTCATCTTCATCACCGAACGGATCACGATCGTTTTCAGGTCTGCCCGATTCATACAGTTTCTTATAGAATCCGCCGGCAGTGATAAGAGTATCGTGATCTCCCTGTTCAATTATCTTTCCGTTGTTCATCACGAGGATGATATCGGCATTTCTAATCGTTCCGAGTCTGTGTGCCACGATAAAGCTCGTTCTTCCTTTCATGAGCTTTTCGAAAGCGCTCTGGATCTTCATCTCGGTTCTCGTGTCGATCGAACTTGTTGCTTCATCAAGGATCAGCATCGGAGGGATGTTGAGCATGACCCTCGTAATGCACAGAAGCTGCTTCTGACCCGCAGACAGGCCTTCTCCGTCTTCCCCGATCATCGTATCGTAACCCTTCTCGAGCCTCCTGATGAAGCCGTGTGCGTGTGTCTCTTTTGCGGCACTGATCACTTCTTCATCCGTTGCATCGGGTTTGGCCATCCTCAAGTTTTCCATGATCGTACCCTGTCTCAGCCACGTATCCTGAAGGACCATTCCGTATGATCTTCGAAGACTGTTTCTCGTACAGTTTCTTATATCGTTACCGTCGACCGTGATCGAGCCGTCATCA
>JAFZRD010000205.1 GCA_017620055.1 Lachnospiraceae bacterium | reverse complement strand
TGGCCCAGTGGCTCAGTTGGTTAGAGCGCCGCCCTGTCACGGCGGAGGTCACGGGTTCGAGTCCCGTCTGGGTCGGGATATATGTTCGTTGGTTGGTTCTAGAGACAACATCCTCTTCGAGGATGTCGCTGTGTCGCAAGAGATCTTCCCAATTCACTTCGTGAATCGGGCCCCTTCTTACGACATATGCCGCAGTGGCGGAATTGGCAGACGCCCGGGACTTAAAATCCCGTGGGTAGTAATACCCGTGCCGGTTCGACCCCGGCCTGCGGCACTATGAGGATTGAACTTAGCAGATTGAGGTATGCTAAGTTCTTTTTATATGGTAATATGTATTCTGGCATATGATTTTCACATAAGTAAGGAGATAGGAAATGGCACAAAACCCGATAGTTACATTCGTGATGGAAAGCGGAGATACGTTTAAGGCAGAGCTTTATCCGGATATCGCACCGCAGTCCGTCAATAATTTCGTTTCATTAATTAAGAAAGGATTCTATGACGGGCTGATCTTCCACCGTGTTATCCCCGGATTCATGATACAGGGCGGCGATCCCGAAGGAACCGGCATGGGAGGCCCGGGATATTCGATAAAAGGCGAATTCGCCAGTAACGGGTTCAAGAATGACCTTAAGCATACAAAAGGCGTTCTTTCCATGGCCCGCAGCATGGTTCCCGATTCGGCAGGCTCCCAGTTCTTCATTATGCATGAGACGAGCCCGCATCTTGACGGTGATTATGCCGCATTCGGAAAGATAACCGAGGGACAGGACGTTGTGGACGCGATAGCGACCGTTGATACCGATTATTCCGACAGGCCGAGGACACCGCAGGTGATGAAGACGGTCACGGTCGAGACTTTCGGAGTCGAGTACCCGGAACCCGAGAAAATGTGATCAACAAGGAGAATACAGATGGATACGATAGAATTCAGATATGATACGCAGCTTTTGCTGGATCAGTATATCATAGACGGAGAAGATGCGGACGATGTTGCCGATGATCTTGTCGATGAGATAAGGGACCATATACTTGAAACGTTTAAGGGCGATTCCATGGTCGTTGCAGGCGATTCCGGAGAGGATGAGTTCGGCGAGAAGGCGATCGTCAAGCTTCATTATCATACGAACGAGCCGTGGCTCGTGCTCGAGTATTGCCGTACATTCGGTGAGATATATGATATTGTTGTTGAGGATATGGACAGACAGTCCAGGGGACTTAAAGGCTGACATTCAGAAAGGAATGATGTTATGGCAGACAAAGACGTACTTAGGATGCTTCATGACGAGATAATGAAGAAGTTTGACGAGAATACCGCCAAGAGGCTTAAAGATGCTAGGACAAAGGAGGAAGGTCTTGCGATCCTCGAAGAGGCATCGATCAAGCTCGATGATGACCTGCTCGCATCCGTTCCGGGCGGAGACACAAGCCAGCTCGAGGATATGATGGTGGGATACTGCGTATGGCACTGGTGTTCCGACAACTGCCGTCAGCATTTCTTTTGCCCTGCCAATACGTAAGGGACACCCCGGCTTCCATATTATTTATGGTATATTCACAGCGTGTTAACCGTGTGTTAACACGCTGTTCATATTTTGTTCACGAAAACCTTTAAGGAAATTAAGTGATTTTCTTGAACAAAGTTGACAAAATCCGATCACGGATATTGAAAGTTTTACCCAAAATGTAAATATTGCCCAATAAATTATCAAAAAAAGGGTTGCATTGTTATGATTATTGCAATATACTACATTTACGAAAACGATTAAGGAAACTTATATCGGGATCAGTAGACATTTTTCATTCACTAAAAGGGAGGAAGAAAAGTAATGAAGAAGAAAGTACTTAGCGCTTTACTTGCTACAGCTATGGTCGCTACATTATTAGCAGGCTGTGGTTCACAGGCAGCAGCTCCTGCAGCAGAGCCCGCAGCAGAGCCCGCAGCAACAGAAGAAGCAGCTCCTGCAGCTGAAGAGACAGCAACAGAAGAAGCAGCTCCTGCAGCTGACGAAGGAAAGGTTCTTAACATCTACTGCTGGAACGAAGAGTTCAAGAGCCGTTTAACAGATCATTATCCCGGATACGAAGAAGTTGACGGAACAAACGGTAAGATCGGTGATGTAGCAGTTAAGTGGAACATCACACCTTCAGAGAACAACGCTTACCAGAACAATCTTGATGCTACACTTCTTAAGCAGGCTGACGCAGCTGCAGACGACAAGATCGACCTTTTCCTTGTTGAGGCTGACTACGCTCTTAAGTATGTTGACACAGACTTCACAGCACCTGTAGCAGATTTCGGTCTTACAGATGCAGATCTTGCTGAGCAGTATGATTACACAAAGAAGATCGTTACAGATTCCAACGGCGTTCTTAAGGGTGTTTCATGGCAGGCTTGTCCCGCAATCATGTTCTATAACAGAGAGATCGCTAAAGAGGTTCTCGGATCAGACGATCCCGCTGAAGTTCAGAAGGCAGTTGGCGACTGGGCAGCATTCAAGGCAGTTGCAGACAAGATGAAGGATGCAGGCTATCAGGTTTGCTCATCAGTTAACGATACATATCGTGTATACTCAAACAACGTTACATCAAAGTGGGTTGACGGCAACAAGATCAACATCGACAAGAACATCGAGAACTGGGTTAACGATTCCAAGGCTCTCGTAGATGCAGGCGAAGCCGGAACACATGATCTTTGGGGCGATGACTGGTCAAAGGGCTTCTTCAAGGATGGTAAGGTATTCGCTTACTTTGGACCCGCTTGGTTCATCAACTTCTGTATGTCATGTGACCAGGAAGGTTCCGTTGGTATCGACGGCGGTTGGGGCGCATGCGTAGGTCCTCAGTCATTCTTCTGGGGCGGCACATGGATCTGCGGAGCAGCAGGTACAGATAACGTAGCACTTGTTGGCGACATCATGAAGACAATGACATGCAACGCTGACGTTATGAAAGAGATCGTTCAGAAGGACGACGACTTCGCAAACAACAAGAAGGCTATGGCTGAGATGGCTTCTTCCGATTACACATCAAAGGTTCTCGGCGGCCAGAATCCTCTTCCTATGTACATGGAAGGTGCTGAGAAGATCGATCTTTCAAACCTGTCAGCATATGACCAGGGTTGTAACGAGAGCTTCCAGAACAGCATGAAGGATTACTTCCTTGGCAACGCTACATACGAAGAAGCACTTGATAACTTCTACAAGAGCGTAATCGAGAAGTATCCTGAGCTTACACAGTAATAAGCATTTGAACTGATATTAGTTAAGAAATGCGCCTGCCTATAGTGGGCAGGCGCTTTCTTTAACGAAAATCACATAGAAAACCGTGATTTTTATGATATAATATGACGTGTGCGATGGTTTATCCGGTGGATCGATAAGACCGTTGATGTACCGGATAAGCTTTTGCAGGCTTAGAGTAACACCTTAGGAGAAGGAGGACATGCTTTATGGCAAATACGCCTAAAAAGGGTAAGAGTCAGGTCGTAAAGTATAACAAATGGGGTTATATTTTCCTGATTCCGTTCATCGTGGTCTATCTGGTCTTTCAGTTGATCCCGCTTTTCACAACTGTCTACAACAGTTTCTTTGAGAACTACATGTCGGGTCTTAAACAGATCGGCCCCAATTTCGTAGGTCTTGCGAACTATAAGGAGATAATTTCAAACGGAGATCTGATCAAGTACACACAGAACACACTGATAATGTGGGTTCTCGGATTTGTACCTCAGATATTCTTCTCACTCCTTCTCGGAGCATGGTTTTCAGATGCGAGACTGAGGGTAAGATGTGCCGGATTCTTCAAGACGGTCATATACCTTCCCAACCTTATCATGGCAGCTTCGTTTGCAATGCTGTTCTTCACACTCTTTGCCGATACGGGCCCGATCAACACAACGCTTGTGAACATGGGCTTTATCGACCAGCCTTACAAGTTCCTTGAGCATGCTGCCGGTTCCCGAGGACTGGTCGCATTCATGAACTTCCTTATGTGGTTCGGTAATACGACGATACTGCTGATGGCAGGTATGCTCGGTATAGATGGTTCCCTGTTTGAGGCGGCTCAGGTTGACGGCGCGACATCCACACAGGTATTCTTCAGGATCACGCTGCCGCTGCTTCGTCCGATCCTCCTGTATGTTATGATCACATCGCTGATCGGTGGTCTGCAGATGTTCGATGTTCCTCAGGTCCTGACAAACGGTAAGGGTAATCCCGTCAGAATGTCGATGACTCTTATCATGTACCTGAACAACCATCTGTACTCCAAGAACTTCGGTATGGCGGGCGCACTTTCGGTATTCCTGTTCATTATCACGGGTATCTTGAGTCTCCTCGTATACAAGTTCTCGGTTCAGGACAATGTTGATGAAGTCAAGCCCAAACGGGACAGGAATAAGAGATAAGGAGGTTAGCCTAAATGAGACAAGACAAAGAATACAATGTTGAAGGCGGTTTAGGTTTAGCCGTCAGACGATTAATAGCTTATATCGTACTTATAATACTGTCGATCCTGTGCCTGTTCTGGTTCTACATCCTGTTTGTTAACGCCAGCCGTGCACATTCGGATCTTGCAAGAGGTTTCACACTCATACCGGGTACCTACCTTCTCAAGAACTGGCAGGGTGTCATGAACGGTACGCAGCCTATAGCCAACGGTATGCTCAATTCGTTCATAATCGCAGCGTGCGCATCGGTTCTGTGCGTATACTTCTCGACGATGACCGCATATGCGATCCATGTATATGATTTCAAGGCCAAGAAAGCGATCTTCACGTTCATTCTTGCCGTAATGATGATCCCCACGCAGGTTACCGCGCTCGGTTTCATCAAGCTCGTTCAGGGCATCAAGCTCGAGAACAGCTTTATCCCGCTGATCATACCTACCATTGCTGCTCCGGCAACGTTTTACTACATGAAGCAGTACATGGAGAGTGCCCTTCCTCACGCTATAGTTGAGGCGGCCAGGATTGACGGGGCGAACGAAGTACGTACGTTCAATACGATCTCGCTTCCGATGATGAAGCCCGCTATCGCGGTCCAGCTGATATTCACATTCGTGTTCAACTGGAACAATTACTTCACACCGGCCCTGATCCTGCATGACGACAAGAAGAAGACGCTCCCGATCCTCATCGCACAGCTGCGTTCCGCGGACTTCCTGAAGTTCGATATGGGTCAGGTGTACGTCACTATCGCGTTCTCGATATTCCCGGTAATCGTTGTTTACCTCTGCCTGTCGAGATTCATCGTCGGCGGTGTAGCGCTTGGTTCGGTCAAAGGATAAGCCTTCGGCGAAAATCACATCGTATATAATGCTAAAAGAGCTCACATATGTGGGCTCTTTTTTTACTCTCTCAGTAAGAACAGGTGACCTGCGTTGTTCTCGTAGATGCAGTCGTATTTGGCCATAACGGAGTCGTATATCTCGGGAAGATTGTCGGCGAATCCGTCACCGACGATGAGCCACTTGGGAGGCTCGTTATCGAGCATATCGAGGATGTCGGTAAGGGCCTGTGGATACAGTTCTATGAAGAACGGAAGATTAACAACGTATCTGCAGCACGGCATCATATCCGTGGCCTCGAACATCTGCATGTCGATCATGAAGGAGAACACGCTGCTGCGGTCACAATCCGGTATGAGAGCGGCGATATCCTCCGCATTATGCTGGAATTCCTCGGCGGAATCGTAGCTTCTGTCATAGATAAGAGTTCTGACCGTATCAAGGCCGGTCGGGACGTAGTAACACAGATATACGAAGAACAGTGCTATACATATGGCCTGCGCCCTGTTCTCGAAGATGATGAGCGGATCATATATCTTAAGGAACAGTATGAGAGCGAGCAGCAGTGCCGGATAAACGGTGCTGAAGTAGTAGTAGAACGGCGTTCCGAGGTGAAGGAGCAGCCATGTCGCGGCCGACATCGCCATCAGCATGACGGAGAGCTCCTTTTGGAGCCTTTTGCGGCATAAAACGGCGAACATGAAGGCAAATACGCATCCGGAGAGCTTAAGTTCCCATGTGATACCGAAGCTTTCGTAATAGTTCGTGGAGCGCGAGAACCCCAGATTGAACACACAGAACAGCATATCCGAGAGCACGCCGTTCATCCCGTAGTAGATGATGACCGGAAGCGCTGCAAACGAGACTCCCAGTATTATATAGAGTATATTCAGGAAGAACTTACGGATGTCCTTTGAACACAGGTTTTGATACAAAACAGCGGCTATAATGCCGAGTATAGGCGCCGCAACGCTTATCTTGGCGAGAATATCGATACCGAGGCATATGCCGAGAAACAAAATGGCGGAAAAAGAAAGCTCATTAAGTGATTTTCGCCGAAGGGCGACGGCCCTTAAGACTATATAGAGGCACGCAAACGACAGCGGGAGCGCGAATTCCTCCAGCGTGTTGCCGCCCCAGAGTGTGGTGATATTGCCCCAGAGATACACGATGAGGACGAATAATGCCTTGCGTTTCGATATGAACAACAGGCAGATCTCATATATGAGTACGAGCGATGCAAATGCGAAGGGGATCTGTATGAGGAAGGCGCCGGTCCTGTCGTGGGCCATAAGCTGGCCGAGGGCCTCGACAAAGAAGAAATACGGGCCTTTGAGGTCGAAGAAATCGCGATAAGGGATCCTGCCGTTTAGGATGCCGCGCCCTACAAGCGTGAAGAAACTGGCGTCACAGCCGTACCAGAGGCGGTAGAGGGGGCTTGTCCAGAGCGAAAACAGGAAAAGATGTGTGAGGGAGACGATAAATAGTCCTATGTACTCCATCAGTTTCTGCCTGGAGGGCAGCCTGTCTATATCGGGATTGATGTACGCCTGGAAGCTCAATTTACGACCTCTTGTATTCGCCAACTTGTTTTGACTTCTGATGCATATATAATTATAATAAGAAAGGTCGGGAAATTCAATTATTGCGACACATAAGCCATGAAAGGGAACGGTAATGTACGGACAGGAAACCAATCTCAGGGAACAGATCATAGAGGAATACAAGGAAGATCTGACGAAGCTCCTTAAATATCTGCCATATCTCGAAAAGAGAGGCGGAAAGGACGTTCAGAACTTCTATGAAGGCGACGGGGAGCAGAAGGTCATCCCGGTGCCGGTCTACGATTCCACGCTTCTTGCGTTCGTCAAAGAGGCTCAGAAGACCAAGTTCATGAACAGGAATTACCCGTACACATACCGTAAATGGCGCATGCCGACCCCGAATGCGGAGAGGGTTGCCATGGAATCGGCAACGATAAGGGATATTGACCTTTTCAGAGGCATTCTCAGCAAATACGTAATGGAAGGCATGAGAAAATCAACCATGTGGACAACGGCCGTCGAGGAGAAGATATTCGTTACGGCACTTGTTAAGCTCCGCTCGCTCATATTCGATTACAGCAAGGATCCCGCCGAGCAGCGTCCGAGATGAGAAAAGGGGACGGTTCCGGATTCTCATTTTATGAGGGTTCGACTTTTGACCAACAGGAGAGATAACCATGATTTCCAAGAAGATGGAAGGCCTTGTAAAAGGCAGCTCGGTCATCCGGGCGATGTTTGAAGAAGGAAAGCAGATGGCTGCGAAGTACGGAGCGGAGAATGTGTTCGACTTCTCGCTCGGTAATCCGAACGTTCCCGCACCCGCCGAGGTGAACGAAGCCATCATCGATATAGTTAAGAACACGGACAGTGTGAAACTGCACGGCTATATGAGCAATGCGGGGCATGAGGATGTGCGCCGGACGATCGCCGATTCACTCAATGCGAAGTACGGTACTTCCTACGGCGCGGCAAACATCGTGATGACGGTGGGTGCAGCTGGCGGACTCAATGTGGCGCTCAAGGCGATACTAAATCCCGGTGATGAGGTCATAGCATTTGCCCCCTACTTCGGAGAGTACAACAATTATGTCTCAAACTTCGACGGGCAGATGGTTATAATAACACCTGACACGAAATCGTTCCAGCCCAATCTTACTGAGTTTGAGCAAAAGATCACGAATAAAACCGCATGTGTTATTGTAAACTCCCCCAATAACCCGACAGGTGTTATTTATTCAAAGGAAACACTTACGAAAATGGGTGATATACTTGAGAAGAAGCAGAAGGAGCTCGGAAGGACGATATACCTGATCACGGACGAACCGTACAGGGAGCTTGCCTATGACGGAGCCGTTGTTCCGTGGGTTCCCGATTTCTACCGCAATACCATCGTAGGTTATTCATATTCCAAATCTTTATCGCTTCCCGGAGAGAGAATAGGTTATCTTGTGATACCGTCTGAGGCGGATGATTTTGAAGATCTGACGGCAGCTGCGGGAGTGGCCACGAGGATACTCGGATTCGTGAACGCGCCGTCGATCATGCAGCTTGTTATAGGAAAATGCATCGATGCGTCCACGGACATATCATATTACGACCGGAACAGGAATACCCTCTATGAAGGGCTCACAAAGCTCGGGTTTGAATGCCAGAAGCCCGAAGGTGCGTTTTATCTGTTCATGAAGTCACCGATCCCCGATGAGAAGGAATTCGTGAATATCGCCAAGAAGTACAATCTCCTGCTCGTGCCCGGCTCCACGTTCATGTGCGCCGGATATGTCAGGATCGCATACTGCGTCTCCTATGAGACCGTAGTGAATTCACTTCCGAAGTTCGCGCAACTGGCCGGCGAACTGGGGCTTTGAGGTATATATGAGCTGGGAAGATAAAGTCAGGCGTGTGGACCCGTATGTACCGGGTGAGCAGCCGAAGGACAACGAAAAGATAATAAAGCTTAATACGAACGAGATGCCGTACCCCCCGTCGCCAAAGGTTGCGGAGGCGATGCGGCAATTTGATGTGGAGAGCCTGAGGCTCTATCCGGCGGCGGATGTGGGGCCGCTTAGGGATGCGCTGGCGGACCGTTACGGGTTCGCTCATGACGAGGTGTTCGTCGGGGTGGGGTCCGATGATGTGCTCGCAACGGCGTTTCTGACGTTCTTCTATTCCGATAAGCCGGTGATCTTCCCCGATATCACATATTCATTCTATGATGTCTGGGCCGAGGTCTACAGGATCCCGTACGAGACAAAACCTCTCGACGGTGATTTTCACATGGTCAAGTCCGACTATATGTGCGAGAACGGCGGTATCGTCATTGCCAATCCGAATGCGCCGACCGGTGTGTCGGAGATGGGTGATATCGACTTTATAGAGGATATTGTGGCGGCAAATCCCGAGAGCGTGGTGATAGTTGACGAGGCCTACGTCGATTTCGGCGGTGTTTCGGCACTTCCGCTTGTCAGAAAGTACGAGAATATGCTCGTTGTCCGCACTTTTTCCAAATCAAGGGCGTTTGCCGGCATGAGGATCGGGTTTGCGATCGGAAACCGCAAGCTTATCAAGTATCTCAATGACGTCAAATACTCGGTCAATTCATATACGATGAACCGTCCCGCGATCGAACTCGGTATCGCATCGCTGTCGGACGAGGAGTATTTCAAAGAGACGGTCGCAAAGATCGTCGCAACGCGTGATTGGGCCGCAAAGGAGCTTCGGGACCGCGGATTTAAGGTCACGGATTCTGCAACGAACTTCCTGTTCGCCTCCCCGGCGAAAATCACAGCGGAAGAGCTCTTTCATAAGCTCCGTGAACGTAAGATATACGTCAGATGGTGGGACAAGCCGAGGCTTCGCGACTGGCTGCGTATTTCGGTCGGCACGGACGAGGATATGAAGGCACTTCTGGAGGCCATCGACGAATAAATGT
>JAFZRD010000031.1 GCA_017620055.1 Lachnospiraceae bacterium | reverse complement strand
CTGATATTAAAAGAGCATCTGCCGAAGAACCTGATCGTTACGATCGAAGAAGATGAGCCGGCCGGACAGGACGAACTCGACATCGAGATAAAGGGTATTGATATAGACGCGGGCCTTTCGAAGTGCGACAGGATTGCCAAGGATTATCTGGAAATACTTGATATATTTGCCGAGTACGGGCCTGACAAGGCGACGGAGATAGAGAGCTTTGCCGCAGTCGGTGACTACGATAACTATGTAATAGCTGTCCATGCACTCAAAAGCGTGGCTGCGAACATCGGAGCGCATCAGCTTTTTACGATGGCGAAGGTCCATGAATTCGCGGGCAAGAGCGGTAATACGGGCTTTATCGACAGTAACTGCGATAAACTCGTCACCCTGTACCGCGACGTAATAGGGAACATCAGGGAAACCCTTTCGAATATGGAAGAAAAGGAACAGTAATATGAGTCAACTTCGTGCGATAATAATCGATGATGACAAAAAAAGGCGTGAGGAGGTTTGCAGCCTCCTGCCGGATTATATCTCAAGCATCGCTCTCGGCTACGGTGATGGTGCACTTGATCATATCAAACCCGATGCCGAAGGTGTCGTACCGGATGTTGTGTTCATGTACGGCGACGACAGCAAGAGTCTCGGCCTTTATACTTACGACTGGATGATCAACAAATCGGGGAATATCGATATCGCGATGATCCCGGTCATTGTACTGACTGAGGACGAGTTCTCGGACAGGAGCCTGGAGTTTTTAGAGATTGGCGATGTTGTTTTCTATGAAGGTGAGATAGAGGAGAGCCGTCTGTTCTCGGTTCTTACCGAAGCGGTAGAGAGAGCGGACTTTATGCCGGATCCTCCCGTTCCGGTCTATGAGGAAGTAAAGAACATAGACAGGATCGCGGGCGCGAGCGTTAAGGCACCTGACGGTGGAGGCAAGCAGCGTGTCCTTGTACTTGACATGGATTCGAAGATGGCAAACCTTGAGGCGGCATTGGCCAGAGGAAGGCAGCGGGCCACTCAGATCAGAACTCTCATCGATGCCGCACAAAAGGCCAAGGGAGAGAAGGAAGAGAGAAGGAATCCGAGAGAAGGTCAGACGAGACCTTATAAGAGCAGTGCGAACATATTCAAGAAAGCGGATGTTCAGGAAAAGCCTCTTCAGGAGAAACCGATCCCGGCGGACATTCCCGTAGATCCCGATTCGGTCGCGAAGTTCAAGGAAAAAGCGATGACCAACCCGTTCGGGGCATTCAATGCCCAGGGAACGATCAAGATCGAGGAGCCCCAAAAGCGTCCGGCATCATCAGGAACAGGTTCGAAGAAGACGATCGTTATAGTGGATACCGATCTCAAGACAAGAAAGCTGTGCACGCTGTTCCTGACACAGAACTATAACGTGGTCGCTCTGGAGAGCGGAATGAGCACGATAGATTATTTTGTCAGGAATCGTGCGGATCTTCTGATAATCAATCCCAATCTTCCGGGAATGGGAGGTGTAGCGGTAGTTAACTCGGTACATAACCAGCCGGGCTGTGCGAACATTCCCGTCATGTATCTCGTGGGTGATGATTACATGGAGTCACGGACACATCTTGTAAGGCCGGGAGTCGTAGGAATACTCAACAAGCCGGTCAAGCGTGAATACATTGCCAGGGCTGTCGAAGGCCTGTTCGGAAACAACCCGTAGAGGATGGATAATGAGAAAAAGGATACTTATCGTAGACGATGATATCATGACACTCAAGATACTGAAGAAGTATCTTGAGGATACATATGATGTTGTCACCGAGAACGCGGGATACAGGTTCATCGAGAAAATGGGAAGCTACGGAGCCGACCTGATTCTTCTCGATATCGAGATGCCTGTAGTTAACGGCCTGGAGGCATTTGAGAAACTGATACAGAATCCGGAACTCAATGAGACTCCGGTTGTGTTCCTGTCGGGCGTTGCCAATCCGAACCTTGTCAGGGAACTGATGGGAAAAGGTGCAGCGGGCTATCTTGTCAAGACGATACCGAAGCGAGAGCTCCTTGCACGTCTCGAGAAGATATTCAGCGAAAATAAAGTACGGATCAGAAACAGAGAGATTCTGATACTCGATAACGATATAAACCGTTTAAGATCGATGAGGGACAATCTCACGGCCGGGGGATACAAGGTCAAGGTCGTCCGTTCGTCAGTGGAAGCGGTCGATCATATCAGGAACCATCATCCGGATATGTTCGTGATCGGAAGGGATTCGACCGGAGTGGCACCGCAGGATGTATTTGAGTCTCTTGAGGCTCTTATACGCAAGGAGGGAGTGATCCCGGTCGTAGTCGAGGAGAACCTGTTCTCCACGGAACTGATAGATAAGGTGAACAAAGCATTTGGATAATGAATTACCCAGAAGAAAACGTAAACGCCGAAGTTTAGGCCCAACGCTCCTTGTCATACTGACGAGCTTCATACTCGGCCTTGTTGTCGGTATGGTCATCATCCACAACAAAAGCTCCAAGGAGATAGCGGCGGTAAAGGACGAGCTTGCGACTGTAATAGAAGAGCAGAGTCACATAAACGTTACCAATGTGTATGTCCCGAAACGAAAGATCACAGAGGGACTGCTGTCACTGAGTTCATACAATCCCGACAACTTCAGGATCGATGACGGTTTCATGGCGTACTTCGATGATGACGGCAACAAGATCAGTCATCTCGGATGCGATCTTTCCTATCACAACAAATACGTCAACTGGGATGAACTTGCAGCATCGGGATGTGAGTTCGTGATGCTTCGCTGCGGTTATCGCGGGTATTCCGAAGGGGGACTTGCGAAGGACGAGAAGTTTGACCTGTATGCCAGCGAGGCGCAGCGCGTCGGCTTAAAGCTCGGAGTATACTTCTTCACGCAGGCAGTGACCGTCGAGGAAGCGGAGGAGGAAGCAAAATACGTTCTCGACCTGATCGAGAACTACAACATATCATATCCTGTCGCATTCGATACGGAGTATATCGATGATGACAGCGCGAGAACGAACACGGTCGAGATATCCGATGAACTTCGAAGCGATATATGCAGGGCTTTCTGCGAGAAGATCAGGGAGAAGGGTTACTACCCGATGCTATATGCATCGGAGAACTGGATGAGAAGGTATCTCGAACTTGAATCTCTGCGTGAGTACGACTTCTGGGCTCCCCAGTATCTGGAGGAAAATGATTTTCTCTTCGACTTCACGATGTGGCAGTACACGGATTGCGGCAGTATCCAGGGAGTCAAGGGCGATGTCGATCTTGACATATCGATGGTCGACTATGCTTCGTTCGTGCCGCAGATGCGGGAGGCATACCTGACCGGCGGCAAGATCGAGGCGAAGGGCGAGGACCTCGTGATAAAGGCGGAGAAGGAAGAAAAAACGGAAGAAACAGATCCGGAGACGGAGTAAAATCACATTGTAAAATTATGTAAACCATGATAAAATATGATGATAGGGTCAAAAGGGCATGAAGCAATTCGTGTCATCATTATTGAATTTGGGGTAGGTTATGGCAATCATTCGTAAAAAAGTCCGTATCGGCGACCTGATGATCAGCGAGGGGCTGATCACACCGTCGCAGCTTGAAACGGCATTAAAAGAGCAGAAGATAAGAGGCGCGAAGCTCGGTGAGACGCTCATCGCTCTCGGTTATGTTTCGCAGGAGGATTTTTCCAACATCCTCTCTTCACAGCTCGGCATAGATACGGTCGATCTTCGTAAAGTCGGTCTTGATGACAACGCCGTAAGGCTCGTCTCCGAAGATCTGATGAAGAAGAATCAGCTGATCCCTTTCGGTTTCGACGAGAAGAATCCCAACATCCTCAAGGTGGCAATGGCGGATCCCATGAACATCATGGCGATCGACGATGTCACGATAATGACGAATATGGAAGTTATTCCGTATTTCTGCCCGAGCGCGCAGATATCGCTGCAGCTCGACAGACGATACGGTAAGGAACAGGCAAGGGCGGCCGCTGCTCAGTTCCAGGAAGAGCACGCTGCGGAGATCGCATTTGACACGACGACTTCCGACATAGAATACGAGAACATAGATGACGCTCCTATCGTTAAGCTCGTCAAGACGATGCTCGAGACGGCTGTCAGACAGGGCGCATCCGACATACATATCGAAGCGCTCGACAGGGAAGTGCG
>JAFZRD010000204.1 GCA_017620055.1 Lachnospiraceae bacterium | reverse complement strand
GCTCCGAAGGATATGGAACCTCTTGCATATGAAGAGGCGGAGCTTGAGGTTGATGAGATCGAAGAAGAAGCCGATGATACGTATACATATCCCGGCGAGAGCGTTGTAAGCGAAGAGGAGCTGACCGCCATCCAGGGCCCCGAATCGATGTTCTACGGAAGTTCGGATTCGTATGTGTCGACGATACCCAAAGAGCCGAAGGAAGATGAAGAAGAGGATTCCAGCGAGCCCGGTGGCATCATGTCGGGTACCAAACTCGAGAAGCGCGATTACAGCGGTGAAGTGACCGAGATCACGGGATTTTACGAAGGGGCGAGTGAGGAGGAGCTGTTCGGAGCACCCGAACCTACCGAGACACCGAGACCCAACGTCAAGACCCATCATCGCATCAGCATCAGCAACGGTGACGATGCCGCGAAGAAGGAAGCATACGAGCGCGACATGTTCGTCGATGACGCCGAGACGTTTGAAGAGGATTACGGCGACGTTGCCGACATATTCGATAAGAGAAATACCAACGAGGTCGTACCGAAGGTCAGACCGAAGACAACGCACGGCATCAATCTTGCCGAAGAAAATCGCAAGCCCGCTCCCGAATCCGGGGTCGTAACGCGCGGCAAGTCAATACGCGCATCAAAAGGCGGAAGGATCAAACTTCCCACACCGGATCTACTGAATGCAGTCAGGATAACCGAGAAGATCAACCCGACGGCCGAGCTTAACGAGACCGCAAGGGAACTTAAGGAGACGCTTTCGAACTTCGGTCTTGAGATACAGATACTCGGGAGCTCCAGAGGACCGGCGGTAACAAGATACGAGATACAGATGCCGACGGGTGTATCGGTCAAGAAGATCACCGGTCTGGCGGACGATATAATGATGAGCCTCGGGGCCAAGGATATCAGGATAGAAGCGCCGATACCCGGCAAGAAGGCTGTCGGAATAGAACTTCCGAACAAAGAGAGCACGATGGTTCATTTCCGTGAACTCATCGAGAGTCCGGTATTTAAAAAGTTCGATTCCAAGGTCGCTTTCGCGGTTGGTAAGGACCTTGCAGGAGATATAGTCGTCACAGATATCGCGAAGATGCCGCATCTTCTTATAGCAGGTGCAACGGGCTCGGGTAAGTCTGTATGTATCAATACGCTCATCATGAGCATACTGTACAAGGCAACACCTTCCGAAGTCAGGCTCATCATGATCGATCCCAAGATGGTCGAGCTGTCCGTATATAACGGCATTCCGCATCTTCTCATTCCGGTCGTTACCGATCCGAAGAAAGCAAGCAGTGCGCTCGCCTGGGCAGTAAACGAGATGACCGAACGTTATCAGAAGTTCGCGCAGCTTGAAGTGCGTGACATGAAAGGATACAACGCGAAGATAGCATCCGATCCCTCGCTTACGGCTGACGGAGAGCATTCGAAGATGCCGCAGATAGTCATAGTCGTCGACGAGCTGGCGGACCTTATGATGGTCGCTGCCAAGGAGGTCGAGGAGTCTATATGCCGCCTCGCACAGCTTGCAAGAGCCGCAGGCATATATCTGATACTTGCGACACAGCGTCCGTCGGTTGATGTCATCACGGGCCTCATCAAGGCAAACATGCCGAGCCGTATAGCATTTTCCGTGTCATCAAACGTTGACTCGAGAACGATACTTGATATGGCCGGCGCGGAGAGGCTGCTCGGAAACGGTGACATGTTCTTCTATCCGAGAGGATACAACAAGCCCGCAAGAGTACAGGGCGCATTCGTATCGGATGACGAGGTTTCGCGTGTTGTGGAATATCTCAAGAGTCAGACGGACGGTGATACATATGACCTCAAGGCGCAGTCGGCGGTGGAAGCCGGTGCGGCAGGATCGTCTTCTTCGGGATCTCCCGGTCTCGTAGATCCGAACGGGGTATATGATGACCTGTTTGCCGCAGCGGGACAGGCTGTTATCGAGTCACAGAAAGCAAGCATAGGAATGCTTCAGAGAAGGTTTAAGGTCGGGTTTAACAGGGCTGCGCGCATCATGGACCAGCTTTGCGACGAGGGAGTCGTAGGTCCCGAGGAAGGTACGAAGCCGAGACGTATACTCATGACATCGGAAGAATTCAATGAAATGCTGGAGGAGAAGAATCATCAATGAAGACAGATATTGAGATCGCGCAGAGCGCGAAGATGCTGCCCATATCCGAAGTTGCCGCAGGACTCGGCCTTACGGATGATGATATCGAACTGTACGGAAAGTATAAATGCAAGATCACCGAAGAATACCTTCGTAGTATCGCAGATAAAGAGGACGGTAAGCTCGTTCTCGTTACGGCGATCAATCCGACTCCTGCCGGAGAGGGCAAGACCACAACGAGCATAGGTCTTGCGATGGGCCTTTCCCGTCTCGGAAAGAAGGCTGTGCTCGCGCTTCGTGAGCCGTCGCTCGGACCGTGCTTCGGACTGAAGGGCGGAGCCGCAGGCGGCGGATACTCGCAGGTTGTTCCGATGGATGAGCTCAATCTTCACTTCACGGGTGATTTTCACGCGATCACAACCGCGAACAATCTGTGCGCGGCTATTCTTGACAATCATATCCAGCAGGGTAATGAACTGAACATAGATACGAGGAATATCGTGTTAAAGCGATGTGAAGACATGAATGACAGGGTCCTTCGAAACGTTGTTGTCGGACTCGGAGCAAAGGCCGACGGGTTCGTACGCGAAGATCATTTCGTCATCACCGTCGCATCGGAGATCATGGCGATACTTTGCCTTGCATCGGATCTTGATGATCTTCGTGCGAGACTGTCACGCATGGTTGTCGCATATGATATTAACGGAAATCTGGTTACCGCAAAGGATATAAAAGCGGTAGGCTCAATGATGGCGCTTCTCAAAGATGCGATCAAGCCGAACCTTATACAGACACTTGAGCATACTCCCGCACTTGTTCACGGCGGTCCGTTTGCAAATATCGCACACGGATGCAATTCGGTAAGGGCAACCAAAGCAGCTCTCAAGATTGGAGATATAGCGATCACGGAGGCAGGATTCGGAGCGGATCTGGGAGCTGAGAAGTTCCTTGACATCAAGTGCCGCGAGGCAGGACTTCGTCCCGATGCATGCGTTATCGTTGCGACCGTCAGGGCGCTGAAATATAACGGCGGCGTCGCCAAAGAGGATCTGTCAAAAGAGGATCTTTCCGCACTTAAGAAAGGAATAGTCAATCTTGAGAAGCATATCGAGAACATTCAGAAATACGGACTTCCTGTCATAGTAACTCTTAACCGTTTCGTATCGGATACCGATGCCGAACTGTCATTTGTCAAAGAGTTCTGTGAGAAGAAGGACTGCAGTTTCGCACTTTCCGAAGTATGGGCTAAAGGCGGGGAAGGCGGAGAAGAACTTGCAAAGGCAGTG
>JAFZRD010000030.1 GCA_017620055.1 Lachnospiraceae bacterium | reverse complement strand
TTTCGTTCAAGACCATCTGCGCGTATGCCGAGGATTCTGCGGTAGTTCATTATATCGCAAAAAAGGATTCCGCAAAGGAAATAAGACCGGAAGGTTTCCTGCTCGTTGATTCCGGCGGGCATTACAGATTTGAAGGTACAACGGATATAACAAGAACAATATCCCTTGGTGTACCCACAGATGAGGAAAGGAAAGTATATACGACCGTACTGAAAGGTAACCTCAGACTGATGGATACTGTTTTTCCCGAAGGTTTTAAGGGCTGCCTTCTTGACGGTATCGCCGAAGAAGCGTTATGGGAAGAAGGATATTTTTGCGGTCACGGTATAGGCCATGGAGTAGGATGCTATCTGTCCGTTCATGAATCCGAAGCAAGGATATCAAGAAGCGAAGGAAGCCGCGAAGTAGCATTTCGTCCCGGTGTTATAGTTTCCGATGAACCGGGTGTCTATATTGAAGGCAGATTCGGAGTAAGGCTTGAAAACCTGCTGCTTGTTGAAAAAGCCGGGCAGATCGACGGCCATCGAATGTGCAGGTTCAGTCCGCTAACGCTTGTTCCTTTTGACAGGGAGTCGATAGATCTTAAGCTGTTGTCTGATAAAGAGAAAGACATACTGTACGGATACAATCAAAACATTCTCGACAACATCGGTCCGATGCTTGATGACGGGACGCTTGCGTGGCTAAAAGAGAATATTGACATTAAGTAGCACTTTTGCGATAATGCACTTTGGATTTTAATTGTAGTTAACATATATAAAGGAGGACACTGTATGTCAACAAAAGCTTATTATCCGATCAGTGAGATCGGAAAAGACAAAGTTGGTTTTTCCAGAACACGTTCTATCATAGAAGGTGCATTCTATCAGAACAACGTGATCAAGATCAACACATTAAAGGAAGCATATGAACTCGCAAAGAATTCACCGGGTACGATCGTTACGGATATGCCCGTTAAGGACGGCGAGCTTTTCGGCCTTGAGAAAGACGCCAAGGTTCTTCTCTTTAATGACGGTGCTGTTACAGGACGTTACGCTCAGGCAAGACGTATCAAGGGCGAGCCGGGAGTTGATGAGGTTAAGCTTGATAAGGTTGTTATGGATGCCGTATACAAGACACGCTGGAAGACAATGTATCATGCAGAATGCTATGTAGGCCTTGATCCCGAGTTCATGGCAAAGGCACACCTTCTTATTCCCGAAGGCGAAGAGAATCTCCTTTACAACTGGATGCTCAACTTCCAGTATATGAGTGATAATTATAACAAGATGTATGCTCAGTCAAAGCCTATCGGCGACGGCAAAGAGCCCGACATCTACATTTTCTCGGATCCCCAGTGGGCTCCCGAACCTGCTCCGGATGTTGACTTCTCATGTATGTCGGATGATCTTACACTCTGTTATTTTGATACGAACCAGAACTGTGCTGCGATCCTCGGTATGAAGTACTTCGGTGAGCACAAGAAGGGTACTCTTACAATGGCATGGGCTCTTGCAAACAGAAACGGTTATGCATCGTGCCACGGCGGACAGAAGGAATACTCACTCGAAGGCGGCAAGAAGTTCGTTGCTTCCGTTTACGGTCTGTCAGGATCAGGTAAGTCAACACTTACACATGCAAAGCATGACGGCAAGTATGATAAGTTCGGCGGTATCAAGGTTCTTCATGATGATGCGTTCATCATCAACTCCGATACATGTGCATCCATCGCACTCGAGCCTACATACTTCGATAAGACAAACGATTATCCTACGGGTTGTCCCGATAACGATTATCTCCTTACGGTTCAGAACTGCTCGGCTACTCTCGATGAGAACGGCAAGATCCAGATCGTAACCGAGGATATCAGAAACGGTAACGGACGTGCCATCAAGAGCAAACTCTGGAGCCCGAACCGTGTTGACAAGATCGATGCTCCCGTAAATGCGATCTTCTGGATCATGAAGGATCCTGCGATCCCGCCCGTTGTTAAGCTTAAAGGTGCGGCTCTTGCATCTGTAATGGGTGCAACACTTGCAACAAAGACATCCACAGCAGAGCGTGTTAAGGCAGGTACGGATATGAACGCTCTTCGTATCGTTCCTTACGCTAACCCGTTCAGAACATATCCTCTTGTTAACGACTATGACAAGTTCAGGAAGCTCGTTGCAGAGAAGAACGTAGACTGCTACATCGTTAATACGGGTGACTTCATGGGACACAAGTGCCAGAAGGAAGATACACTCGGAATACTTGAGACGATCGTAGAAGGAAAGGCCAAATTCGAACAGTGGGGACCTTTCGAAGATATCGAGATCATGAACGACTGGAACGGCAAGACAGGTGATTTCACACCCGATCTTAACGATCCCGAGTACAAGGCAGCTCTTAAGAGCGCAATGCAGAACCGTGTTGATGCGGTCAAGGGATTTGCAGAGAAGAAGGAAGGCTATGACAAGCTTCCCGATGAGGCTCTTGCTGCAGTACAGAAGCTCGTTGATGCTCTTTAATCCCGATTTTGTTTAAGACATTTACCCCCGTGGATCGTTCCATGGGGGTATTTGAACTTGGAGGTTTGACATGAAGATATACGAAGAGCTTGTAGCCAGAGGACTCATTGCACAGGTTACGGACGAGGAGAGGATAAAGGAACTCGTCAATAACGGTCAGGCTACATTCTATATTGGTTTCGATCCGACTGCTGACAGTCTGCATGTGGGCCATTTCATGGCGCTCTGCCTTATGAAAAGACTCCAGATGGCCGGTAACAAACCGATAGCGCTTCTCGGAGGAGGAACCGGAATGATCGGTGATCCTTCCGGAAAGACCGAGATGAGGAAGATGCTCACGAAAGAGACTATCGAGCATAACATCGAATGTTTCAAAAAGCAGATGAGCAGATTCATTGATTTTTCCGAAGGGAAAGCCATTATGGTCAATAACGCCGACTGGCTTTTAAGCCTTAATTACGTCGATCTTCTTCGTGAGGTCGGTGCTGATTTTCATGTCAACAATATGCTCCGTGCGGAGTGTTACAAACAAAGGCTCGAGCGTGACGGAGGGCTGTCATTCCTCGAGTTTAATTACATGATAATGCAGAGCTACGATTTTCTGGAACTGTACAGAAGATACGGATGTAACCTTCAGTTCGGCGGAGACGACCAGTGGAGCAACATGCTCGGCGGACGTGAACTCATCAGGAAGAAGTACGGTGAGAAGAAAGCCGATGCGATGACAATTACGCTCCTTCTTAATTCCGAAGGACAGAAGATGGGCAAGACCGTCGGAGGTGCCGTATGGCTCGATCCGGACAAGACTAGTCCGTATGACTTCTACCAGTACTGGAGAAACGTTGATGACGCTGATGTTTTGAAGTGTATTCGTATGCTCACTTTCCTGCCGCTCGAAGAGATCGATGCGATGGATAAGTGGGAAGGAGCACAGCTTAACGAGGCAAAAGAGATACTTGCATATGAACTCACCAAGCTCGTTCATGGAGACGAGGAAGCCGATAAAGCGAAGAGTGCGGCAAGGGCGATATTCTCCGCGGGTGATTTTTCCGATATGCCCACAGTTGAGATCACGCCGGATGACCTTCGCGACGGTGCCATCGATATAATGCAGATACTCGTTAAGTGCTCGTTCGCGACTTCCCGCTCGGATGCGAGACGTACCGTCGAAGGCGGAGGAGTATCTGTTGACGGCGACAAGGTAACGGATATCGCGTTTTCGCTCACCCCGGATGATTTCGGTGAGGGACGCGTCATCAGAAAAGGCAAGAAGAACTATAAGAAGATAGTATTTGCGGGCTGAACATGAAAACAAACATACTTGAATATCTGACATATGCGGCAGATAATCATCCTGATAAGTGCGCTTTCTTCGATGAGCAGATAAGCTACACGTATAAGCATGTTCTTGACGAAGCGAAGGCGATAGGCACAAAACTGTGCAACAGGCTGAACGTCAAATGCCGTCCGATACTGATCTATATGGACAAATCGCCGGCGGTACTGTCGGCGTTCTGGGGCTGTGTGTACAGCCGGAACTTCTATGTCCCGCTCGATACGGGGATGCCCGATATGCGGATAAGGCTGATTGTCGAGAACTTAAAGCCCGCTGCGGTCATAACCGACATGGCGTATTACGATCTTGCAAGAAAGTACTCGAACAACGTGTTCATATTCGAGGAGATGATCGAGACGCCGGTTGATGAGGAGGTGCTTGAGGGCCGCCTTTCTACCGCGATAGACACGGATCCCGTATATGTCCTTTATACGTCGGGCTCCACGGGAGTACCGAAGGGTGTCGTTGTGTCGCACCGTTCGCTCATTGATTACGTTGAGCAGTTCTGTAACGAGATCGACATTACGGAAAATGATGTGATCGCCAATCAGGCACCGTTCTATTTTGACGCATCGCTCATAGATATTTACTGTACGCTCAGATCATGCGCCACAATGGGAATAGTGCCGCTCGAGTATTTCTCGATACCGCTCAAGCTCCTTGATTTTCTGCAGAAGTACGAGATCACGACGATCAGATGGGTTCCTTCGGCGATGAAGATGGTATCGACATTCAAAGGCTTTAAGTCGATACATCCGGATAAGCTTCGCAAGGTGATATTCGGTGCGGAATCAATGCCGACCAAAGTATACAATTACTGGAAGGACAATTACCCCGATGCCGTGTTCGTTCAGATATACGGACCGACCGAGATCACCGGGGTATGCACATACCATATCATCGACAGGGACTATGCGGATGACGAGACGATCCCTATCGGTAAAGCGTTTAAGAATACCGAGGTGTTCCTTCTTGATGAGGACGACAAGCTTATCAACCGTTCGGACATAACCGGTGAGATATGCGTCAAAGGAAGCTGTCTGGCTCTCGGATACTATAACGCAAAGGAGAAGAGTGATGCGGTGTTCGTGCAGAATCCGCTGAACCCGTATTACAGCGAGAAGATATACCGCACGGGAGATCTTGCAAAGTATAACGATCGCAAAGAGCTCGTGTTCGTGTCGCGTAAGGATTTCCAGATCAAACACATGGGACACAGGATAGAACTCGGAGAGATAGAGACTGCTGTCATGGCACTTCCGAATGTTGCAAATGCGTGCTGCCTGTACGATCAGGATAAACAGAAGATCGTACTGTTCTATGAGACGGATGCTTATGACGACATTACGATAGTCGAGGCGCTCAAAGACAGGCTGCAAAGATACATGCTTCCTAACGTCCTTCACAAAACGAAGGATATGCCGATGCTCAAGAACGGTAAGGTCGACAGGGTCAAGCTTAAGGAAAAGATTTGATAACGGAGGAGATAAATGGATAAGATAATCGAGATCTTAAAAGGTGTTCATCCCGAGGTTGACTACGAAAAGGAGAATGCGCTGATCGACAAGCGTATATTTGATTCGTTCGATGTTGTCACCGTTGTCGGTGAACTCATGGATGAATTTGATATCGAGATCACCGCGGAACATATGGTTCCCGAGAACTTCAATTCGGCTGCGGCTATAGCAAAGCTCGTGGAGTCTCTGGAGGAAGAATGATCACATGTCGTTCATCTCGATAGACTTCGCTCTTTTTGTAACGCTTGCGCTGATACTTTATTATGCGGTCCCCAGGAAGTTCCGGTGGATCGTTCTTCTTGTTGCAAGTTATGCGTTCTATGCGCAGAGCGGAGCCGGTGATCTTGTTTATATAATCATAACAACGATAACCTCGTTCGTATGCGCGGCGCTTATCGAGCGATACGGAAGTGAAGTGTCGGAGCGACTCAAAGCCGGTAAGGAGAGCCTTTCCAAAGAGGAGAAGAAATCTTTAAAGGCGCTTTACAAGAAGAAGCAGAGGATGATACTCGTCATCGGGCTTGTGATCAATTTCGGTATTCTCGTGTACCTCAAATATGCAAACATCTCGATAGCATATTTCAATCTGTACAGGCTGGAGTGGTTCGGGAAAACCGATTTTGTTCCGTTTATCAGGATACTTCTTCCGCTCGGAATATCGTTCTATACGTTCCAGACGATGGGATATCTAATCGATATCTACTATGGAAAATATGGAAGAGAGCGTAATTTCTTCAAGTTTGCGCTCTATGTTTCGTTCTTCCCTCAGATAGTCCAGGGACCGATCAGCAGGTTCGGACAACTTGCGCCGTCACTTTTTGAAGAGAAGAGATTCGCATTTGCCAATATCCGTTCGGGTTTCTACCGTATAATGTGGGGACTTTTCAAAAAGCTCGTTATAGCCGACAGGCTTTCCGCGTATGTCAAAGCGGTAATGGACCAGAAGGATATGTATCCGGGACTGTATGTGCTGCTTGCGGTTTTCTTCTATTCCATGCAGATATACGGTGATTTTTCCGGAGGTATTGACGTTGCGATCGGTGTCGCCGAAATGTTCGGCGTCAGGCTTACCGAGAACTTCGAGAGGCCGTTTTTTGCCAAATCGATATCGGAATACTGGCAGAGATGGCATATCACTCTCGGGACATGGTTCAAGGACTATATCTTTTACCCGCTGTCACTTAACAAGTCGATCATTAAGCTCGGCAAGAAGGCAAGGGATAAAGGAATGGTGACGCTCGGCAAGAGGATACCGATATATATCCCCATGTTCTTCGTGTGGGCACTGACCGGTATGTGGCATGGCTCCGAGATGAGATACGTTGTATGGGGACTTTTCAACTTCGTCTTTATAGTTCTCGGGACTGAACTTGAAGGAGTATCGGCAAAGATCGTCGGCACACTCCGGCTTTCGGAATCATCATTTGTGATGAGAGGATACCGCGCGGCCAAGACTTTCTGGCTGATGTCGTTCCTTCGACTGTTTGATATCAACAAGGACTCCGGTGAGGCTTTTCATGCTTTCCGGTGCATATTCACAGGGTGGAGATCTTTTGACATAACGAAGGTGTATGAAGAACTGTCGCTTCCGATGGAAGATTTCATCGTAGCCGTCTGCGCGATAGCCGTCATGTTCATATTCGATCTTGTGCAGCGCAGGGGAAGCGTCAGAACAAGAGTATTCGCCCTTCCCGTTGCCGCGCAGTGGTGCATACTCTCGCTCCTTATCGCAGCGGTTTCGGTGTTCGGCTATTACGGACCCGGTTACAACGCCGCCGCATTCATATACGGTGCTTTCTAGATGAAGAAGATACAACGTGTTCTTACAGTTATAATAAAGATCGCTCTCATTGTGTTTTTGTTCTTTACCCTTAACAGGATAATGGAGCCGAAATACATAAATGAGAACCAGGACGGGCGTATAACACGCGAATACTATGCCGCATCAAAGTATTCCGATGTACTGTTCGTCGGATCGTCAACTGTATTCTCGGGTATAGATCCGCTCATTCTGTGGGATGAAGCAGGCATATCGTCGTATGACAGAGCGAACGCATCCCAGACGATGTGGATATCGTATTACATGATAGAGGATGCCTTAAGGTGGCACACACCGGAGATGGTATGCCTTGACATGACGTTCATTAAGTATGACGATGACTTCATAGAAGAGCCCAGCACGCGAAAATCACTTGACGGAATGCGTCTGACTCCATCAAAGATAAACTGTGCGCTCGCATCAATGGGTGAGGATGAAAAACTGACTGAGTACATTGTTCCGCTGTTTCGCTTTCATTCGAGATGGAAAGAGTTCACATGGGATGATATCAGATACGCGTGGTATAATAAACCGGTGACCGTAAACGGTTACATTGCCGATAGGGAAACGGAAGCCGCCGAAGACGGTGAACTTGTATATACGGCCGGCGATAAAAAGATCAGCCCGAAGAACACCGAATACTTAAAACGGGCGATTGAACTTTGCCAAAACCGCGGTGTTAAGATAATGCTCATTAAGACACCGGCACACTCGGATAACTGGAACAGCGGATTTGATGAGCAGATTGACGAGATCGCGGGCAGGTACGGTATATCCTATATCAATTTCGACAGATACAATGATGCGATAGGTCTCGATTACAAAACCGATACGCCCGATGCGGGCTCGCATCTCAATGATAAAGGCGCCGCAAAGTTTTCAAGGTATCTGGCCTCGTTGCTCAGAGACGATTATTCGATAACCGACAGAAGAGAAGACGTTAGATACAAAAAGTTCTGGGATAAGAAGGAACGGTAAAATGGATGAGAAGAGAAGGATATCCCTTGAAAGGGCATCCGAACTGCATAAAGAGATAGAGGATTATCTGGAGTTCAAGAACGAATTCCTGCGTCAGACGGCACAGGTACGGGACGTACTGTCCAAAAAGCACAAGGAAGAGCTGATGGATTACTTTGATGCCGGCGAGGACGAATGGAATGACTGGCACTGGCAGCTTCGTCACAGGATAAGCTCGGTTTCGCTCCTTTCCAAGTTCATCAAGCTTTCCGAAGAACAGTACAGGATGTTCGAGGAAGTATCGAAGAAGTTCAGATGGGCTACGACACCGTATTATCTGTCACTCATGGATTACGAGGATATGCGTTATCCGATCAACATGATGGCGCTTCCGAGCAGTTTCGAGAACGACGAGAGCGGTGAGCTCGATCCGATGAGCGAGGAATACACGAATCCCGCACCGTGCATCACGAGAAGATATCCGAACCGTCTTATTATAAACGTTACGAGTTCTTGTGCGATGTTCTGCAGACACTGCCAGCGGAGGAGAAGGATCGGTGAATCAGACCGTATCGAATCCGAAGAGAATATCGCTGCGGCGATCGAGTATATCAGGAATACGAAAGAGATAAGGGATGTCCTCATAACGGGCGGGGATCCGCTGATGCTTCCCGATGAGATGCTCGAAAGCATAATCAGCCAGGTTAGGGCGATACCCCATGTTGAGATAATAAGGCTCGGAACAAGGCTTCCGGTCACGATGCCCCAGAGGATAACGCAGGAGCTTTGTGCGATGCTCAAAAAATATCACCCGTTCTTTATCAATGTTCAGTTCAATCATCCGGGTGAGCTCACAGAAGATGCCGTAAAAGCGTGCGAACGGATCGTTGATTCGGGTATACCCATGGGAAACCAGATGGTATTCCTGAAAGGTATAAACAATGACAAATATATAGTCCAGCTCTTAAATGAGGGTCTTCTTAGGGCACGTGTGCGTCCGTACTATATATTCCATCCGAAGCAGGTCACGGGAACAAAGCATTTTGAGATCACCGTTGAAGAGGGGCTTCGTATAATGAAGTACCTGCGTGGTCATACTTCGGGACTTGCCATACCCCAGTATATATTGAATGCTCCCGGAGGACTCGGTAAGATACCGCTTCTTCCCAACTACATAGAAGAAAGCGACGACGATCACGTTAAGCTCTTCACATGGGAAGGTAAGGAAGTCGATATAGTATACTGACCGGCCCCCTTACGGGAAAATCATATCTTGTAATATGATTCGAAATCCTATATAATTAAGTTAACCTGAAATGTACGGCACATTTCCTGTAATTTTGAACCTACATCACTTTAAACGGGATTCCTAAATTGCCGGTCGGATGTCAGGCCTCCTTGGCAGTGGAAGGCAGAAGATACGGTTGCGGTTACCCACCTGGCACATACGCTAGGAGTCAAAATACAGGAATCGGCATTTCGGGGGTATGGGATTCTATAGTTTCTATAGAATCTTTTTTATCGGTTTGCGAGATTGAGAATAAGAGAATCAATACTATTCAAAAAAGCGTACGGATTTGTTTCTATCCTTGCACGGAAGAGAACCGACACGTATTCGGCGGCAGCGGCTTTCTACATTTTTATGTCGTTCATACCGTTCACGCTGATACTACTGTCCACGGTCAGATATCTTCCGTTTTCAAAGGAGGACCTTCTCGTAGCTCTTAACGGCGTACTTCCGCTTGAAATGAACGGGATCGTCACTTATGTTATAGACGAACTGTACCGTCACGGGATCGGTGTATTATCGATATCCATAATTGCGGCGATATGGGCATCCGGAAAGGGAGTCCTCGGTATCACGAAAGGCCTCAATGAGATCCATGATGTCGAGTCGGGCGGTAACTTCCTGTATTTAAGGACGAGGAGCGCGGTATGTACACTGCTTCTTATGATCGGTATGATACTCATGTTCGTCATATCGGTATTCGGAAATACGATCACACGGATAATCAATAATCATATTGAGATACCCGAGAGGATATCAAGACTGATAGCCGCAAGTGATCTGATCATGTGGCTCGTTCTGTTTCTTGTGTATATGTTCCTGTTCTGCGTGCTGCCGGCCAAGAAGATCACTGTCAGAAGCCAGATACCGGGAGCGGCGGGAGCAAGTTTTGTCTGGATCATGTTCACAAAGCTGTTTTCGTTTTATCTGTCAACGTTTAACGGATACAGTACATACGGAAGTCTTGCTTTTATACTTGTTATGGGGATATGGCTCTACACGGGTATGTATATAATGTTTATGGGAGCGCTTGCAAATAAGCTTGCGTCTGCCAGGAAAGGCTGAATTATGAAAGATCGCATCAACGAACTTAAGGAAAGATTCGCATCCGAACTTTCCGCGGTCACGGATCAGAAGTCCCTTGAGGAGCTGCGTCTTGCGTTCCTCAGTAAGAAAGGACAGGTTTCCCTTCTTATGCAGGAACTTGCCAAGATCCCGAACGAACAGAAGAAGGAAGCGGGGCAGCTGATCAATTCGTTCAAGCAGGAGATCTCTTCAAGGTTTGATGCCAAGATGGAAGAGATCAAAAAGTACGAAGAAGAACTCCTGATCAATGCTACGGAGAGTTATGACGAATCACTTCCGCAGAAGAGAAGAAGGGGATCATATCATCCGATAACGCTCGTTCAGCGCGAACTTGAAGATATATTCGAATCGATGGGATTCGATGTGGAGGACTACAGCGAGATAGTTGACGACTATCATTGCTTCGAAGCGCTCAACATCCCGCCTTTTCATCCGGCAAGGGATATGCAGGATACTTATTATCTGACTACGCCGAACCAGCTTTTGAAGAGCCATACTTCGGCAGCGCAGAATGCGATCATGCACAAATACAAGAAGGCTCTTAAGGAAAACGGCAGACCGATACGTGCGGTCTTCCCGGGAAGGTGCTTCAGAAATGAAGCGATAGACGCCTGTCATGAGAATACGTTCTTCCAGATGGAAGGAATAATGATCGATAAGAACATTTCCATATCAAACCTTATCTATTTCATGAAGACGATGCTGTCGGAAGTGTTCGAAAGGGATGTTACCGTAAGGCTCCGACCCGGATTCTTCCCTTTTGTCGAGCCGGGTTTCGAGCTTGATATCCAGTGCCTCATATGCGGAGGTTCCGGATGTCCGTCATGCAAGAACTCAGGCTGGCTGGAGCTTTGCCCGTGCGGCATGATACATCCCAACGTTCTTAAGTACGGCGGGATCAACAGCGAAGAGGATCCGTATGAATTTACCGGATTTGCATTCGGTCTCGGGCTTACGAGACTCGCGATGATGAAATACGGTGTCAAGGATATACGTACCTTTAACGAAGGTGACCTCCAGGCACTGTCACAGTTTGTATCCAAGTAACCCGTAAGGAGGAAGAATTATGTTTGTATCAATGAACTGGATCAATGATTTTGTCGATCTTACGGGTGAGGATCTTGAACAGCTTATCAGGAAGTTCACGCTGTCATGTGCCGAAGTCGAAGAGATCATATATAAGGGCCGTGACATAGAAAATGTCGTTGTAGGACAGATCATCTCATGCGAGGCTCATCCGGATTCCGATCATCTTCATGTCCTGAAAGTCGATGCCGGAGATGAAGTGTTTGATGTCGTATGCGGCGCACCGAATGCCAGGGAAGGTATCAAGACAGCATTTGCGAAGGTCGGCGGAAGTGTATGCGGTATGAAGTTAAAACCCGCAAAGCTTCGCGGTATCATGAGCTACGGTATGTGCTGCTCTGCCAAAGAGATAGGTATCAGCGATGATCATGAAGGGATAATGGAACTTGACGATTCGTATGCAAACGGAACGGATATCAAGGACATATACCCTGTAGATGATGTCGTCTTCGAAGTCGATAATAAATCGCTCACGAACAGACCCGACCTGTGGGGACATTACGGAATAGCAAGAGAGTTCGCGGCTCTTACGGGAAGGCCTCTCAAAGAACTCCCCGTCATGGAAAACGATTATAACGGAAATGATGAGGTACCGATAGAGATCAGGAATTCAGATCTGTGTCTTCGATACTCGTCTTTGCGTATAGAGAATATTACCAAGCATGTCAGCCCGGTTACAATGCAGGTAAGACTGTATTACTGCGGATCGCGTGCTATCAACCTGCTTGCCGATATCACGAACTACATTATGCTTGAACTCGGTCAGCCGATGCATGCGTTCGACGGAAAAAAGGTTGATAAGATCGTTGTAGACACACCTGAATCGGAATTAAAGTTTACTACTCTTGACGGTAACGAGAGAGATATCACAACGGATACGCTCATGATATACAACAACGATACTCCCGTAGCCATAGCGGGTATAATGGGCGGTCTTGACAGTGAGATAGTTGATGATACACAAACGCTTCTTCTTGAATCTGCCAACTTCGATGCAGTAAGTGTCAGAAAGAGTGCGAGCCGTATGGCGCTTCGTACCGATGCATCCGCAAGATACGAGAAGACACTCGATCCCGAGATGACGGTGACTGCCGTAAAGAGATTCCTAAAGCTCCTTCATGATGCGGATGACGGTATCAGATGCGTCACCAGGATCACGGACAGTTATGTGAGAAAATACCCTGTGATCACGATACCCTTTAACAAGAAGTTTGTTGACAGATATACGGGGATCGACATTTCTTCCGACAGGATCGAGAAGACTCTTATAAGTCTCGGCTTTAAGGTTGACAGAAGCGGGGATGATTTTACCGTAACGGTCCCGAGCTTCAGGGCTACCAAGGATGTCAGCATGCAGGCCGATATCGTTGAAGAGATCACAAGGATATACGGTTACGACAATTTCGACATCAAGACGACATTCGAGCCGCTCCTTCCCGCAAGGATGTCCGTACGTAAAGTAAATGAGAATAACACAAGGGATATACTCGTCAAAAGGTTCTGCCTTCACGAAGTACATTCGAGGATATGGTGCGATCCGGAGGATCTTAAGGATCTGGGGCTTACTCCCGAAGACAATGTAAAGCTCGTACAGTCATCGGAGGAGAAGAGCACGGGTATTCTTCGTACATCGATCCTGCAGTGCCTTCTTCCGTTCGTATACAGGAACAGGAGCTTTGATGATTCATTCGGAATATTTGAGATCGGAAGGTGTGTTGCCGGAACGAATGATGACAAAACCGCGAACGAGAAGCGTATGCTTGCCGTCGCTCTTTACAGCAAGGAACAATCCGAGAAGAATCTGTACATGGAAGGCGTGGACATCGTAAATACGCTTGTTTCAGAAGCTAAACATAAGAGCGTTTCGTACAGGAAGATCGAGCCGGAACATGAATGGCAGCATCCGAAGAACACATCGGCGCTCTTTGTCGACGATACAAGGATCGGAACGCTTAATACGCTTCATCCCAATACCCGGGGTAAGATCGCCAAGAACTGCTTTGTCGTATGTATTGAGATAGACATGGATCTGTTCGATTCGATCGCCGTGTCGGATCTTGAATTCGCAGAACCTTCGAAGTTCCCGGCCGTTGATTACGATCTGTCACTGGTCGTTCCGGAAGGAGTCAGATTCGAGGATATGTCTCTTTGCTGGGACAGGAAGGACAATCCGGAGCTGTCAAAGGTCAACGTTATCGATATATATGATTCGAAGGACACGAAGTCTGTCACGATAAGGTTCTCATTCTCACTTGACGACAGGACACTTACCGGCGAGGAAGTACAGGCAAGGATCGATAAGATCGTGGAGAAACTTGCCTCCAGGGGTGTAGCGCTAAGGGCATGATGAAGACATCCGATTTCTATTATGACCTTCCGAAGGAACTGATCGCCCAGGATCCTCTTGCCGACAGATCCTCGTCAAGACTTCTCGTACTCGACAGGAATACCGGCAATATTGAGCACAGGGTATTTTCGGATATCGCGGATCTTCTTCGCCCGGGAGACTGCCTTGTACTTAACGACACAAAGGTCATACCGGCAAGGCTGATCGGGAACAAGGAAGATACCGGTGCGGAAGTTGAAGTGTTTCTTTTAAAGCGAAGGGACGAAAACGTCTGGGAAACGCTTGTGCGTCCCGGCAGGAAGCTCAGAAGCGGAGCCGTCGTCACATTCGGTGACGGCATCTTAAAATGCGAGATCAGGGAAGTTCTTCCCGACGGAAACAGACTTGTCAGCTTCATGTATGACGGGATATTCGAGGAGATTCTCGACAGGCTCGGCCAGATGCCGCTCCCGCCGTATATAACGCACAAACTTCTTGATAAGAACAGATACCAGACGGTATATGCAAGATATGAAGGAAGCGCTGCGGCGCCCACTGCAGGTCTTCACTTTACGGATGAGCTTCTTGATAAGATCCGTGCCAAAGGGATCGGAACTTGTTTTGTTACGCTTCATGTAGGCCTCGGAACATTCAGGCCGGTCAAATGTGAAAACATAACCGATCATCATATGCACAGCGAGTGGTATGAGATCACGGAAGAGTCCGCCGCAAAGATAAACGAAACAAAAGATGCCGGCGGAAGGATAATATGCGTCGGAACGACAAGCTGCAGGACCGTGGAGAGCGCCGCCGATGTAAACGGCAAAGTGATCCCCGGAAGCGGTGAGACGGACATATTCATTTATCCGGGCTATGAGTTTAAGGTCCTTGACGGACTGATCACGAATTTTCATCTTCCGGAGAGCACGCTCCTGATGCTCGTATCGGCGCTCGCGGGGAGGGATAATATCCTTAACGCTTACAAATGCGCTATCGATGAGCGTTACAGGTTTTTCTCGTTCGGCGATGCAATGTTCATAGAGTAACTTGTTTTTGAATGTAAATTGTATTATCATATGTGCGGGTTACATAACAGTTGTCTTTAAATGCGCGATAAAGGAGAAGACGGTATGCAGGAAAAAAGAAAGAGTAAGAGATTCGTTCTTGAAGCGACGATAGCGATGGAAAGAGTGGACGGCACCAGAAACCGTCTTGTTCCGATAAACATCATCGACGTATCCGGATCGGGTATAGGATTTTCATGCAAGGAACTTCTTGAGATGAATTCGATCTACAAGGTCCAGCTCAAGATATGGACGGGCGATGTGGTCGATGCGCTTGTAAATATAGTCAGATTTGATAACAGCAGGGATGATGAGAACATTTACGGTGCAAACTTCATCGGCATGCCCGGTAACGATACATCGAAGTTCAACATTCATGAACTGTTCGAGAATGCCAAAGAGCAGTGATTTTTTGCGAGGAGAAACAGGATGAGTAAGAAACCAACAGTATTGATGATCCTTGACGGATTCGGCCTTTCGGATGAGAAAGAAGGGAATGCCGTATATCTTGCCAAGACTCCCGTCATTGACGGCCTGAAGAAGAATTATCCGTATGTCAAAGGGCTTGCGAGCGGTATGGCTGTCGGACTTCCCGACGGACAGATGGGTAATTCCGAGGTCGGACACCTCAACATGGGTGCCGGAAGGATCGTATATCAGGAACTGACGAGGATAACGAAGGAGATCGAGGACGGAGATTTTTTTGAGAACAAGAATCTGCTCCGTGCGATCAACAACTGCAAGGAGAAGGATTCGGCCCTGCATTTGTACGGACTGTTGTCGGACGGCGGTGTTCACTCCCATATAACGCATCTGTATGGTCTGCTGGAGCTTGCCAAGAGGCATGAACTCCGCAAAGTATATATACATTGTTTCCTTGACGGAAGAGATACTCCGCCCACATCGGGAATCGATTACGTAAGACAGCTTCAGAGCGAGATGCGCAAGATCGGTATCGGTGAGATCGCATCCGTCACGGGCCGCTACTATGCAATGGACAGGGATAATAACTATGACCGTGTCAAGCTTGCATACGTTGCACTCACAAAAGGTGAAGGCCTCACGGCAGCAAATGCCGAGGAAGCAATACAGGCATCATACGACCGTGACGAGACCGATGAGTTCGTAAAGCCTACGGTTATCGTTAACGGCGGTGTTCCGGTAGGAACGATAAATGACGATGATTCGATCATATTCTTCAACTTCAGACCCGACAGGGCACGTGAGATCACTCATGCTTTCTGTGATGACGAATTCCGTTCGTTCAAGCGTGAGAAGAAGCTCGATGTAGTATACGTATGCTTTACCGATTACGATCCGCTCATCGAGAACAAATATATAGCATTCGAGAAAGTGGCCGTTAACAATACTTTCGGAGAATATCTTGCTTCTCTTAACATGACTCAGGCAAGGATCGCCGAGACCGAGAAGTATGCGCATGTAACGTTCTTCTTTAACGGCGGCGTGGAAGAACCCAACCAGGGTGAGACACGTATACTCGTAAAATCACCCAAGGTCGCAACTTATGACCTGAAGCCTGAGATGAGCGCATATGAGGTGTGCGATAATCTCGTAAAGGCTATTAAATCCGACAGGTATGATGTGATCATAATCAATTTTGCCAACCCCGACATGGTAGGACACACCGGAGTGCTTCCCGCTGCGATCGCTGCGATAGAAGCCGTTGATGAATGTGTGGGCCGTGCCTATGAGGCGATCAAAGAGGTTGACGGTACGCTGTTTGTATGTGCAGATCACGGAAATGCCGAGGTCATGATCGATCCCGAGAACGGGGAGCCGTACACCGCGCACACGACCAATCCGGTGCCGTTCATCCTCGTCAACTACGACAGCGCATATACGCTCCGCGAGGGCGGATGTCTTGCGGATATCGTTCCTACACTCCTCGAGTGCATGGGTATTCCTCAGCCCAAGGAGATGACCGGTAAATCGCTCCTTATCAAGAAATAACAACTTTACATATTCTGTTTTCAAAAATACGGATTTGTTTGTGTAATATGCATAATCTGCTTGCAAACAAACCCGTATTTTTTTATAATATGAACAAGGTGCGTCTGCATCTAATAAACAATCATCGGAGGAAGTTACAATATGAAGGTATATCCCAGCAACAAGATCCGTAACGTTGTCATTTTGGGACACGGCGGATGCGGCAAGACAACTTTGACGGAGGCTATGGCCTTTTTATCCGGAATCACAACGAGAATGGGTAAGACCGACGACGGCAATACCATCAGCGATTACGATAAAGAAGAACAGAAGCGTCATTTCTCGATAGGAACGAGTGTTGTTCCGATAGAGTGGGATGACTGCAAGATCAATATATTCGATACACCGGGATACTTCGATTTTGTCGGTGAAGTAGAGGAAGCCGTAGGAGCAGCCGCAGGTGCGATCATCGTCGTATCCGGAAAAGCCGGCGTTGAAGTCGGAACCGAGAAAGCATGGGAGATATGTGAGAAGTACAAGCTTCCAAGGATATTCTTCGTTACTGATATGGATGTTGACAATGCCAGCTACAGGAAGATAGTTGAGGATCTTGAGAACATGTACGGCAAGAAGATCGCTCCTTTCCATCTTCCGATACGTGAAGACGAGAAGCTCGTCGGATACGTAAACGTTGTCAGCGAGAAGGGATTCAGATGGACAGATGCGGGCAAGGCCGATGAATGTCCGGTTCCCGATTACAGCAAGGAATACCTTGAGAAATACAAAGAATCTCTTATGGAAGCTGTTGCCGAGACGAGCGAAGACTTCATGGAGAGATATTTCGCGGGTGAGACATTCTCGGATGCGGAGATCAGATCCGCACTTTATGCAAACATCAACGACGGTACGATAGTTCCCGTTACGATGGGCTCCGGCATACAGTGCAGAGGTGTCTATACACTTATGGATGACATCATCAAGTACTTCAAGAGCCCCGACCAGAGATCCCTTAACGGTATCAATCAGAAGACTGGAGAGATATTTGAAGCAAATTACGATTTCTCGAAGCCGAAGTCGGCATACGTATGGAAGACTATCGTCGATCCGTTCATCGGTAAGTATTCACTTATCAAGGTATGTTCCGGTGTTCTCAAGACTGATGATACGCTCTTTAATTCCGATAAGGATACTGAGGAGAGGATCGGTAAGCTTTACATCCTTCGCGGTAACAAGCCTATCGAAGTTCCTGAACTTCAGGCCGGTGACATCGGTGCTCTTGCAAAGCTTCAGAGCGTTAAGACCGGAGATACGCTTTCAACGAAGGCGAATCCGATCCAGTATCCGAAGACTGAGATCAGCAAGCCTTATACATACATGAGATACAAGGCGAAGAACAAAGGTGATATCGATAAAGTATCATCCGCACTTGCCAAGATCATGGAAGAAGACCAGACGATCAAGGCAGTCAATGACGCAGAGAACAGACAGAGCCTCATATATGCGATCGGTGATCAGGCTATTGAGATAGTAGCCAGCCGTCTCGCAAACGTATACAAGGTCGAGATTGATCTTGAGGAGCCCAAGGTTGCTTACAGAGAGACGATAAGGAAGAATTCCGACGTTGAAGGTAAGTATAAGAAGCAGTCCGGAGGTCACGGACAGTACGGTCACGTCAAGATGAAGTTCGAGCCTCTCGGAGATATGGAGAAGCCTTACGAATTCGAGCAGATCGTTGTCGGCGGTGCAGTTCCGAAGAACTACTTCCCGGCAGTTGAAAAGGGACTTGCCGAGTCCGTTCAGAAGGGCCCCATGGCCGCATACCCGGTTGTCGGCGTCAAGGCAGTGCTTTACGACGGATCATACCATCCGGTAGACTCGTCCGAGCAGGCATTCAAGATGGCTACGATCATGGCATTCAAGAAGGGCTTTATGGATGCCGGCCCGGTTCTTCTCGAGCCTATAGCTTCGCTTAAGGTTACCGTTCCCGATCAGTATACGGGTGATGTTATGGGTGATCTTAACAAGAGACGCGGAAGAGTGCTCGGTATGAACCCGATCGGCGGGGGCAAGCAGGTCGTTGAAGCCGAGATCCCTATGACAGGTCTCTACGGATACTGTACGGTACTCCGTTCGATGACCGGCGGACGCGGAGTATACGAATACGAGTTCGTACGCTATGAGCAGTGTCCTTCGGATGTACAGGAGAAGGAAGTTGCCGCAAGAGCAAGTAAACTTGTTGACGAGACCGCAGAGTAAGATTTATAAATACAGAATCCTGCCTCTTACTATGGGGCAGGATTTTTTTGTGCAGGGATATAGCAGTTCCCTCGAAAACGCGCTCCCGCTCCTGTTCCAACGCAGCGGTACATAAGCCGTCAAAAAACGCCGGCTAAGTACCGGCGTCTCCACAGGGTATTTCTCGGGAACTCTATACCCCGCACATTTTTATTTACAAGTTCCGACATGTATGTGTTTGTGAAAAATGCCTTGGAGGACGTTGTTACTTGACGAGGTATTTTCGAGTCTAGTAACGTGACGTCCGGAAACGGAGCGAAAGCGCCATTTTGAACAAATATCATACATGGAGGAACAATATTACAGACAGTTTACGAGCTTACGACTTGATTTCGTCCATTCTCCTTGCCCTTATACAGGCGCTTGTCCGCGATCTCGATAAGTGTCTTGACCTTCGCGGAAGAATAGTACCCGGATACACCGAGCGTTATCGTGACATGAAGTGTCTTTCCTTCATAATTGAACTCGTAAGCTTCGATAGCTGACCTGATCCTGTTTGCGACCTCAACGGCTATCTCAGGTCCATCGTTGACGAGAATAAGGAATTCCTCGCCGCCCCATCTGCATGCACTGTCCTTGGAACGGATCTGCGCGGTGATTATCTTGCTGATGCTCTGGAGCACGAAGTCTCCGCAGTCATGACCGTATGAATCGTTAAAGTTCTTGAAATGGTCTATATCAGCCATAATAAGACTGTACGGAACATCGTTTATGATCGCATTTCTGTGTGTATGGTTAAGTCTCTCATCCATACTCCTTCTGTTAAGGAAATGTGTGAGAGGATCGTAACTGGCTTCATCCTCTAGGCGTTCCTGCTCGCTTTCCATGCGAAGCTGCATCGAATTGACCTCGACAGCGAACAGAGCGGAGAACAAAAATGTGATGGTCAGACCGATGATTATGTTCATATACGTGAAAAATATCCTGAAAGCCGCGGGGGAATTCGGGGCAAACGGTGTCACCACATGGGCAAGCGTCAGGATGACCATATATGCGACAAAGATCACACCTGCAGTGACAAACGGATATAAGAGCTTTCTCTTGAAAGATGTTATCGAAAACGCAAGATAGAACGAAGCGGGGATCATGCTCGCGAGATAGTACATGAAACCGAAGTTCCATCCCATGAACAGTGTTGCAAGGCACGAATGTATGACGACTTCACCGAGAACGACCCAGTAAAGTCTCCCGAGAGTCTTGATATTTGAAATTATCTTGGAAGTATATACATAAAGGCATACGATGGCAGTATTGTAAAAGGCCATGAAATAAACGCCCATTATATAGAACGCCACCATGAATATGAAGTGTATTATCGCGATGCCTGTCAGCATCATAGAATACCTTATTGCATCATAATTGGTCTGGGAATCGCCCTGATGGCCATAGATAAGCTTCTGTAGCATTTATATGCCTCCCTCACTTTCAACATTATATCATTATTTTAACGAAAAAACATTTACAAACATATGTTCGTGTAGTAATATTTCCTTATGAGAAAAAGAGACTGTATACTGATCGCGGCTCTTATCATAATATCGTTGTCGGCGTTCTTTTTCTTGCGGCCGTATCAAAAGGGGGGCAGTGCTTATATTTACAGGGGCGATTCCCTGTACGGCACATACGATCTGTCCGAAGACAGGATCATAAGGATCGATAACGATGACGGTACCGTCAATGAGGTCGAGATAACAGGCGGAAGCGTCTGTATGCTAAGTGCCGGCTGTCCCAATAAGCTCTGTGTTAACAGCGGAAGCATCAGCCTCGATAAAGAGAGCATATGCTGTGCTCCGGAACGTATACTGATAGTTGTGCGAGCTGATGAGGCGGGGGAGTATGATGCAGTCACGAAGTAGTAAGATATGTATATGCGCTCTGTTTTGCGCCATAGGGATAATACTCGGATATATTGAATCGTTTATCGTTATTCCCGTAAGGATCCCGGGTATCAGGATAGGACTGGCCAATCTGGTTACTGTTACGCTTTTGTTTCTTATGGGACCTTCCTATGCGTTTATCGTCCTGATACTTCGTGTGATGATGTCGGCGCTGCTGTTCGGAAGCGGGATATCATTCATATACAGTCTGTGCGGAGCATTATTGTCTTATGCGGGCATGGCTCTTCTTAAGAGGGCCGGATTTTCCGTAATAAGCGTGAGTGCTTCGGGAGCCGTTCTTCATAATGTCGGGCAGATACTTGCGGCCTATGTGCTTATCGGGAATGTATACGTGTTCTCGTATTTACCGGTACTTTCCGCTGCCGGTGTCGCATTCGGACTGTTTACCGGATCTCTGGCATGGGTTCTTACAGTAAGACTTGAGAAATATATCAAAGCATAGAGGGAGGTACTCATATGATCGGTTACTTAAAAGGGGAAGTTGCCGCCATATATGATGACAGGATCATCATTGAAGTCGGAGGGATCGGATATAACGTCTTTATGCCTGCAAGTTCCCTCGATCTGATCGAAGGATGCGGAACATTTGTCAAGATATACACATATCTTCTTGTCCGCGAGGATGCGCTGCAACTGTACGGATTTCTTACCAAGGATGATCTTGAACTGTACCGGATGCTGATCAGCGTCAACGGAATAGGACCAAAGGGAGCTCTCGCATTATTGTCCGTCATGACATGTGATGAACTCAGGTTTGCGATACTTGCCGGAGATGCCAAACAGATCGGTAAGGCACCGGGTATCGGACCCAAGAGTGCACAGCGTGTCATAATAGATCTCAAAGACAAGATAGATACGGGAATATCGTTTGATACTGCTGACGCGTCCACAGGCAGGACCGATGATAATACAACACTTTCGGGTATAAGGGAAGAAGCAGCACAGGCTCTTATTGCCCTCGGCTATTCATCGACAGAGAGTTATAAGGCGGTCAGAAGCGTAGGATCGGATGTGTCCGACGATGTTGAGACTGTTCTTAAGAAAGCCCTTTCGTTGATGTCCAAGTTTTAGGTGATAATATGAAGAGAACGATAGAGACCAATCTGACCGAAGAGGATATAAAGATAGAAGGGAGCCTCAGGCCGCAATGTCTTGATGATTATATCGGACAGAACAAGGTCAAGGAGAATCTGAGCGTATATATAGAGGCAGCAAGAGGGAGAGGGGACCCGCTCGATCACGTGCTGTTTTACGGCCCGCCCGGACTCGGTAAGACAACACTGGCCTGCATCATCGCAAATGAGATGGGCGTTCATATCAAGATCACAAGCGGTCCGGCGATAGAGAAGCCGGGAGAGATGGCGGCGATATTAAACGGTCTTAACGAAGGCGATGTGCTGTTCATCGATGAGATACACAGACTTAACAGGCAGGTTGAGGAAGTGCTGTATCCCGCGATGGAGGATTATGCAATAGACATAATGGTAGGAAAGGGCCCGACAGCAAGATCGATAAGGCTTGAGCTTCCTCATTTCACGCTTGTCGGAGCGACAACGAGAGCCGGACTTCTGACCGCACCTTTGCGTGACAGATTCGGTGTGATCAGCCGCCTTGAATTCTACAGTCCATCCGAACTTGCGACAATAATCAGACATTCGGCCGTTATACTGAATGTTGAGATAGAAGAATCCGGGGCATACGAACTGGCGCGAAGGAGCCGCGGAACACCGAGACTTGCAAACAGACTTCTTAAGAGAGTCAGGGATTTTGCCCAGGTAAGGCATAACGGAGTGATAACCGAAGCTGTTGCGGTTGAAGCTCTTGATCTGATGGGTGTTGATCCGATGGGTCTCGATCAGTCAGACAGGAACATGCTTCTTACGATGATACACAAGTTTGCGGGAGGACCGGTCGGCCTTGATACGATAGCAGCAGCCATAGGAGAGGACGCCGGAACAATATCAGATGTTATTGAACCGTATCTCATTCAGAACGGCTTTATCAACCGTACTCCGCAGGGAAGGGTGATCACGGGAAGATGTTACAAACACTTCGGTCTTGAGGATCCGGGACAGGGTGATGACACCAAATAAGAGGTTGTCTTATTTGTCCTTTTTGTATATAATCTACTAGTATTATTACAGACGGAGGCCAAAATGATCGGAAACAATGATATCGAAGTCGTTATAGGCGGTAAAGTCATCACGCTGAGCGGCTCGGAGAGTGAAGAATATATTCAGAAGGTTGCTTCATATATCAACAACAAGATTGCCGAATACAACAATGTCGACTCATTCAGGAGACAGCCTGCTGATATGCAGAACATTTTGCTGCTTCTCAATATCGCTGATGATTATTTCAAGATCAAGAAGCAGATAGATTCCCTTCAGGACGAGATAGATGCCAAGGACAGAGAACTGTATGACCTGAAGCATGAACTGATCGCCTCTCAGATAAAGCTTGAGAGCAGGGAAAAGCAGATCAAGAGTTTTCACGGTAAATGATTTTCGGGGATGTCGGCTGACATCCCTTTATTTTTTATAAATGTATCATTCGGAGAGTTCTGAATTGGAAAAGACTAAAGTTGAACTGCTCTCACCTGCCGGTGATATGGAATGTTTCATTGCCGCCGTCAATGCGGGGGCCGATGCTGTATACCTCGGCCTCAAAAGATTCGGTGCAAGAGCCGGTGCAAGAAACTTCACGCAGGAAGAGCTTAAACGTGCGCTTGATATCGCACATATATTTGACAGTAAGATATATCTTACCGTCAACACGTTGTTCAAGGACGAAGAGATGGAAGATCTGTATGATCTTCTTCATGATCCGTACATAAACGGACTGCACGGCGTGATCGTTCAGGATACCGGCGTCATGTCGTATATAGCAGAGCAGTTTCCGCTTCTTCCGATACATGTGAGCACCCAGGCAGGGATCACATCATCCGACGGTGCAAAGTATCTTTCGGGGCTCGGAGTCAGCCGTATAGTTCCCGCAAGGGAGCTTGGCCTTACGGAGATCAGGAAGCTCAAGAAAGAATCGGGGCTCGAGATAGAGTGTTTTATACACGGTAGCATGTGCTATTCCTATTCGGGGAAATGCCTTCTGTCATCATTTATAGGCGGAAGGAGCGGTAACCGCGGACGATGCGCGCAGCCGTGCCGGCTGCTGTATGACAGTTCATATCCGCTCAGTATGAAGGATATGTGCACGATCGACATCATCCCCGAACTCATAGATGCCGGAATATCCTCATTTAAGATCGAAGGAAGGATGAAGAGTGCGTCTTACGTATACGGCGTGACTTCGATATACAGGAAATACATTGACTGTTACCTGCGCGGTGAGCGTTATGAAGTATCAGGCGAAGACCGCGACAGGCTCATATCGCTCTATACAAGGAGTGGCAACTGCGGAGGATATTATTTTACGCATAACGACAAGGAAATGATCACACCCGATTCACCTTCGTATCAAAGCTCTGCCGATGTGGTTTGCGAAAGTGATGTCATAATGCCGCCCGTCATGGATGTCAGTATTTCGTGTAGCATCAGAGAAAACGAGCCTGCACTCATATCTGTATATAACGATAGATACCGGGTTGATGTTACAACCGGCGTTTTTGCGCAAAAGGCACAAAACCGTCCGCTGACAAGAGATGATGTTACCGGGCAGCTTTGCAAATGCGGCGGGACAACATTTACTATAACAAACATCGATCTGACTCTTGACGGGAATGTGTTCCTTCCGAAAAGCGCGGTCAATGAGATAAGGCGGAGTGGACTTGATGCCTTTAAAGACGAGATTCTGTCAAAGCATTTAAGAAGTGATATAACCCGAAGCGCAGTTTTGCATCGTGATCACACAGAACAGGATAGATCTGAAGAAGGGACGACATCTCCTGAAGTAAATGTCAGCGTCCTCACTGAAGAGCAGCTGGGGATCGCACTCGCTTGCAGCGCCGGGCGGATAACGATACCGATGCATCTTTATGAGAGAGTATGTAAAGAGTCCCGGTTCGATCCCGGGAACAGGAAGATATTCATTGCGCTTCCGTATATAATCAGGGAGGAAGAAAAGAGTGCCGGAAGAAGCCGGATAACGGATCTTGTCGGAAGGATCCGGGGAAGCAGAAGCGTTGCGGGCTTTTATGTATCAAATCACGAATCGGTAAATATACTCAGGGATGCGGGAAATGACGGTATCATGGCCGGCGATATCCACATGTATGCCTATAATTCCCGGGCATATGATTTTTACCGTGATAACGGTATCGATATAATGACGGTACCTGTCGAGCTTAATAAACATGAGTTGAGAAAGCGCGGTATAAGGGGTGAGGAACTCATCATTTACGGAAGGATACCTGTCATGGTGAGCGCGAACTGTATACGCAAAACGCAGACGCAGTGCAACCGGAAGAGTGAAGGCAACACTCTTCATATTACCGACAGGAAGGGCGAGAAGCTGTTTGTCATGTGTGAATGCAACGGATGCACGAACACGATATACAACAGTGCCGTACTTTCAATATCGGATGAGAAGGATCTGTTTGATATTCTACGACCTTCATCTGTCAGGCTCTCGTTTACCGATGAGAGTCCGGTTGAGATGAAGCGCATTCTTGATACTTATTTTGCGAACAGAACGGCAAGCGGAGCGACAGGCGTAAAGCTTACCGACAGATATACAAAAGGACACATTAAAAGAGGAGTTGACTGAGGGTGGAACGGATCATAATCGAGATAAGCAGATATCTGATGATCATATGTATGGCCGTATACACGATACAGTGTTTCGCCGTATTCCGTTTCGGAAACGAATATGACAGAAAAGGGATATATCTTCGCCAGAACTTCTTTATGGTGATGATACATTTCGCGGGATTTCTGTCGCTTTATGCACAGCTCGGCGATATCAAGTATTTCAAAGCTTATCTGATACAACAGATAGGTATTCTGGCGATACTCATAAGTTACAGATTTCTGTACCCGCGCGCAAATATCCTCATCATAAACAACATGTGCATGCTGCTGACGATAGGACTTCTGATACTTACCCGTATATCGTACAACAAGGCTATGCGTCAGTTCTATATCGTCATGGGTTCGGTCGCCGTAACGATGATCGTACCGCTCATCATAAGCAGGATCAGATTTTTTGAGAAGTTCAAATGGCTTTATGTCGGGATCGGTGTGGCAAGTCTTGCCGCCGTACTTCTGTTCTCGACTGTGATAAACGGATCCAAGATCAATATCACGATATCGAGCTATACGTTCCAACCGTCGGAATACGTCAAGATCATATTCGTGTTTGCGATCGCCTCGATACTTGCAAGGGATCATCATCTTAAAGCAGTGATCATAAGTGCGGTCGTTGCGCTGCTTCATGTGCTTTTACTCGTTGCTTCAAAGGACCTCGGAAGCGCGATCATATTTTTCATAGTCTATTTTTCGATGCTCTATGCGGCAACGAGAAACGTACTGTATTATGCAATAGGTCTTCTTGCGGGTGCCGCCGGTGCATACGGGGGTTACCGTCTGTTCTCGCATGTGAGGGTCAGGGTCACGGCATTTCTCGATCCGATCGGAAATATTACCGATGCGGGTTACCAGATAGCGCAGAGCCTGTTCGCCATAGGCACGGGCGGGTGGCTCGGCATGGGCATAGGGCAGGGTGCACCTTCCACGATACCGGTCGTTGCAGCCGATTTTATCTTTTCCGCGATTTGCGAGGAGATGGGGGTCGTATTCGGGATGTGTCTCGTGCTTTTGTGCCTGTCATGTTTTGTTATGTTCATGAACATAGCGATGAAGTTCGAGGATCCGTTCTTTAAGCTTGTTGCACTCGGACTCTCTGTTGCATACATATTCCAGGTATTCCTGACGATAGGCGGCGTGATCAAGTTCATACCGCTTACTGGAGTGACGCTTCCGCTCGTCAGCTACGGCGGAACGAGTGTTGCGGTCACGTGCTGTGTTTTTGCCGTAATACAGGGACTGTACATCAGTAAGGGCCGCGACAACAAGCCTCATACCCCGACACCGGCCGATTTTGCCACGGAAAAGCTTGATATTGTCGAGCTTGACTGAAGGATGAACAGATGAAGTTTATTAAACGCAGGGAAAAACAAGACAGAAAAAATGTCCGCCCGGGCAGACATCATATCGATTCAAACCGTGAGATAGGGTTCATAACATATATGTTTCTGGCCCTTTTCCTTGTGATGCTCGTATATCTCGGATACTTTACCCAGGTCAGGTCGAAGAACATCATCAACAACACGTATAACAAGAGGCAGACACTTCTCGAATCCAGACTGATCCGCGGAGATATCGTCTCACGTGAAGGGAATATACTTGCAACGACGGTTTCCGATAATGACGGCGGTTATTACAGAAGCTATCCGTACAGAAACACGTTCGCGCATATAGTCGGATATTCCACGCACGGTGTTCTTGGCATAGAGAGCATGGAGAATTACACGCTCCTTACATGTGACGGAAACATCGCAACAAGGATCTCGAACGACCTTGCCGGCAGGAAAAATCACGGGGATAACGTTATCACCACCCTTGACACGGCGATGCAGGAAGCAGCTTACGATGCGATGGATGACAGACGCGGCGCCGTCGTTGCGATGAATGTTAAGACGGGAGAGATACTGTGCGTTGTTTCAAAGCCGGACTTTGATCCGAACGAAGTGATCGGAAGATGGGACAGACTCAATGATGACAAGGAGAACTCACCGCTTTTGAATCGTGCTTTCTTGGGATCATATCCCCCCGGCTCGACGTTCAAGATCGTCACCGCACTCGAGTACCTCAAGGAACACGGCGGAAATGTATCGGACTACGGTTTTGAATGCAAGGGAAGCTTTGAATACAAAGGCTCCGTCATAAACTGTTTCAATGAGCAGAGTCACGGGTGGGTCAATTTCGATGACAGTTTTGCCAAGTCATGCAATTCATCGTTCGCCAATATATCGTCGCAGCTTGATAAGAAGAAGTTCAAGGATACTCTTGAGGAGCTGATGTTCAATGATAAGCTGCCGTTACCGTTTAAATATTCCATGGCATATTCCGATATAGACAAGGATTCATCGACAGATGATCTTCTTCAGACCGGTATAGGGCAGGGACGTACTCTCATCAGTCCGATACATATGCTCCTTATAACTTCCGCTATTGCAAACGACGGGATCCTTATGAAGCCGTATGTGGTCTCCGAGATCAGAAACCATGACGGCGGTACGATATCAAGAACAAGGCAGAGCAGATACGGCCGGTTGATCGATGAAGGATATTCCGCATCTCTTCGCAAGATGATGAGAGAGGTGGTTGTTAACGGAACCGGAAAACGTGCGCTTGATACGAATAGGTATAAGATATCGGGCAAGACGGGATCTGCCGAATACTCATCGAACAAGTCTCTGTCGCATGCATGGTTTACGGGCTTTGCGGGTGACGATGAGCCGGAGATCGCGGTCACGGTCATAGTCGAAGGCGGAGGCAGCGGAGGAGCCGTTGCGGTACCGATCGCCAAAAGAGTATTTGACGCTTACTATCTCAAATGATAATATGTTCTCAATTACTTCTGATTGAGGACTGAAAATGATTGAAGCAGTCAGCTGCGGCGGTCTCGTGATCTACAGGGGAAAGATACTGCTGCTTTATAAGAATTACAATAACAGATACGAAGGATGGGTCCTGCCCAAAGGTACTGTTGAGAGCGGGGAGACCCACGAGGCGACGGCTCTTCGCGAGGTAAAGGAAGAAGCGGGAGTGGACGGTACGATAGTCGAGTACATCGACAAGACGATCTATTCATTTGTCGTACCCGAGGACACGGTCTCCAAAGAGGTGCATTGGTATCTGATGCGTTCGCAGAGTTATGATTCCAAACCCCAGCATGAAGAGTACTTCAGGGACAGCGGGTATTACAAATACCATGAGGCATATCATCTTCTGAAGTTCGATAACGAACGCTTCATTCTCGAACAGGGATATAACATCTACAGAAAACTCAAAAGAGCTCAGAAATGGGATTAAAAAAGCTTTGGTCTTCTAGACCAAAGCTTTTATTGACAGTTCTTTCTGTGATGCGAGATCTATATATTTGCCGTCCTCGGTTTTGACCATCGGTCTTGAATATTTCTGTTTGTTGATAAGAACGACTACGCATATCGTTCCGTCGCTGAGCTCAACCTCTTTGCCGATATATTCCTCGACCATTCTCTCAAGGAACGTCATGTAACATCCGGTATCGTATTTGCCGTATCCGTCCTTCTCGAATATCTCGATGACCGTAAAAGGACAGAGCGGAGCCCTGTATGATCTGTAGGTCGTCATTGCCTCGTAACTGTCAAGGATCGCGATTATCTTTGCAAACTGATCTATCTGTTCATCAACAAGTCCCTGCGGATATCCCGTACCGTCTATCCTCTCGTGATGCATAAGAGAGCAGACCTTGATCCTCTCATCTATATCAAAATCCTGAAGCATCTTGTAACCTATGACCGTATGGTTCTTGATCATCTTGAATTCGTCGTCGGTAAGTCTTCCCTGCTTGAGAAGGATCTCACTCGGTATCTTGAACTTACCTATATCATAAAAGAACCCGCACAGAACGAGAGCTTTTGCATCATCGTCATCGAGGCGGAACCATTTGGCTGTATAATTACATATCAGGGCAACATTGATAGAGTGGGTATAAAGGAAATCAACCTCTGCGGTCTCGAGAACCGTGAGCATATCAAGTAGCGTGATCTTACTGTGCTTGAACGGGGAAGTGATATCATCAACGATCTCATAGAGCCTGTCGGGATCAAGAGGAACTCTCGAAGTCAAAAAGTCATCCATCATCTTCTTGAACTCGAAAAAGTTCTTCGAGTATATCTCGTAGAACTGCTTGAAAGTCTTGCTGACCTTGATCTTCTCAAAGTAAGTGGTCAGAAAGTCTTCCGGCTCCTTGATGTTGACGCAGGCGATCTTTGCTATTGTAAGTTTCTGGATAAGGAATTTGTCTAATGACGTGTTCTTCTTGATGATGACATTGCCGTTGTGATCGTAAACGTCCTCGGCAACGACGGCCCCCGGTGTTAGTCCTACGACTGCTTTAAGTTCCATAATTTATACCCCTTTTTTTTTAGTATAAAAATCACTATGTTTGTTGTCAATAATTAGATTTTCATTTTAGTGATTTTTTGTTATAATCAAAAGGTTTGGCGGAAAAGGAGCTAAGAGTGGTCAGTTTTGTTAAAGATCCGTATGTGACGGACCGCATCCGGCCGAAAATGTCATCTATAAAATGGAAGATGGCATGCGGGATCGGGATGACGAATATACATTTCATTACTCTTGCGGATAACAAAAACGATCTGTTTGATATTTATCCGGCCGCCGTGTTCAAGCAGAAGAGCATCAGAAAAAGCGACAGGGTCATCCTCGGTGTAGCACACAGTTACAATTCCGCCGAATCTTTGATCGAGACGATGATACAGGATTTCCTTAAGGAACATGATGACATGTCGGCCTTGCGTACTTATTACTAGGATTATGTCAGGGATCATCGGTAATGGCGATAGCATTAACTGTACTTAAGATAATCGGTATAACGATCCTTGTCATACTTGCTCTTATACTGGTACTTGCCGCAATTATCCTGTTTGTTCCGATAAGATATAAGATAGCCGGCAATATGGAAAAAGACGGCGATCCTTATGCGAGAGCCGGGGTATCGTTCCTTCTTCATATATTATCGGGATCATTCGTTTATGATAAAGATATATCGTATTCGATCAGGCTCTTCGGGATAAAGCTGTATCCAAAGAAGGATAAGAAGAAAAAGACAGAGTCCGTTACAACGACTGAAACGAATAACGATGAAGAAGTATCCGAAACACATCACATACATGAAGAAGTGCATGAAGAGGATATTTCACAGGATATACCGGGACCCGATGATTATACGATAGACTGGAACGAGGACCCGTTTGAAGAAGAGGATCACGCCGACACCGAAAAAGGCAGGATCGAAGAATTTATAGAC
>JAFZRD010000203.1 GCA_017620055.1 Lachnospiraceae bacterium | reverse complement strand
GACGAATACCAGGATACGAACACCGCACAGTTCGAGCTGATAAGACTCCTTGCCGCGAAGAACAGGAACATATGTGTCGTCGGTGATGACGACCAGTCGATATACAAGTTCAGGGGGGCTAACATCAGGAACATCCTTGATTTTGAAAAGGTATACCCGGATGCGAAGGTCGTTAAGCTCGAGCAGAACTACCGGTCGACACAGACGATCCTCGATGCCGCAAACGCCGTGATATCAAATAACAGCGGCCGCAAGGCAAAATCACTTTGGACGGATAAAGGCGAAGGGGAGAGGATCCGTTTCATCTATACCGATACAGCATACGAAGAGGCGGAACTCATCGTCGACAGGATATGCCGGGACAGAAGAGAGGGTCTGTGCGATTACCGCGACAACGCTGTTTTGTACAGGACCAACGCACAGTCCAGACTTCTTGAGGAAAAATGTATAATGGCCGGTATTCCGTATGTCGTCGTCGGTGGTGTGAACTTTTATTCGCGTAAGGAGATAAAGGATATTCTCGCTTATCTCAAGACGATAGATAACGGAAAAGACGATCTCGCGGTAAGGCGTATCATCAATGTTCCGAAGAGAGGTATCGGAGCTGCGACGATCGGTAAACTTGCCGATCATGCCGCGGCAAACGGTATCAGTTTCTATGAGAGCTGTACTCAGGCGGAGGACATCCTCGGTCACGGAAGGGTGTCGGAGAAGATCGCGGAATTCGTCAGCCTGATCGCACTTTTCAAATCAAAGCTCGAGTTCATATCGCTTGAACAGCTCGTTGACGATATCATCGACCGGACTGATTATGAAGAGATGCTCGCCGAGTCCGATCCCGAGGAAGCCCAGGAGAGGATGGAGAACATTGGGGAACTCATCAACAAGATAGTCACGTTTGAAGAGACTAACGAGAATGCAACACTCTCACAGCTTCTTGAAGAGGTGGCACTTGTTGCGGATATAGACAGCGTTGACGATAACGCCGACAAGGTCATGCTGATGACGCTTCATTCGGCCAAGGGTCTTGAGTTTCCGAACGTATATCTGGCGGGACTCGAGGACGGACTGTTTCCGGGATTCATGTCGATAGCGTCCCCGGATCCGACGGAGATCGAGGAAGAGAGAAGACTGTGTTATGTCGGTATAACACGTGCAATGAACAGACTCACGATCAGTGCCGCAAAGTCCAGGATGCTGCGCGGAGAAACGCAGTATAACGCGATCTCGAGATTTGTCCGTGAGATACCGGAAGAGCTTCTTGACGGGCGCATCGCGTCGGAGAGAAGATCATATGACGAGCCGCCCGCCCGGCCCAAAGTGCGTCCCGTTGCCATCAGTCCCCAGAAGAGAGCGGCGGCAAATAAACCTTTCATAGCAAAAGCCGCCTCGTATACGGGCTACAAAAAGGGATCGGAGATGACCGCGGAAAGCCCCGATTACGGGCCCGGTGACAGAGTGTCTCACATCAAGTTCGGAGCGGGAACAGTCCTCTCCGTCGAAAAAGGAACAAGGGATTATGAGGTGGAAGTTGAGTTCGATTCCGCAGGGGTGAAAAAGATGCTCGCGGGCTTTGCAAAGCTTAAGAGATTATGATAAAATAGCAATGATAGGGGTTTATATGAAAGGAAGGGATACTATGAACAATATGGATAAACTTGAGAAGATCCTTGATGTTGTAAAGGCGCAGGAGGAACTCGGACTTGCCAAGGCAAAGAGCCTGATCGGTGACGTGAAGCGCAAAAGCGGGGATTTTCCGGATATTCCGGTTCCTGATTTCTTCAAGAGGGAAGAGGTTGTTGTGGAAGAGAAGAAGAAGTTCAACTGGGGACTTCTGATCGCCGTTATCGTCGGTGTACTTGCGGTCGCAGCCATAGTATACGGATTATACTGTTATTTCACTCCCGATTATCTCGAGGATTTCGAGGATGATTTCGAGGATGAGGAATTTGACGATGACGATTTCTTCGAAGATGACGATAAGTGACCGAAGATACGTCGGATAATGATGATTTGAGATAGCCGGCTTTGAGCCGGCTATTGTTGTCAAAAGAGACGGTTCTTTTTGACACATTCGGTAAGAGGTTGAATCAGGTTTCATGAAAAAAGGACAGGAATATACTGGAAGCGTTGAGAGGGTCAGGTTTCCGAACAAAGCGGTTGTCAGTGTTTTGGAAGAACCCGGGGAGAAGTGTATCGTCAAAAATGCGCTTCCCGGTCAGAAGATACGGTTCCGTGTTTCTAAAAAGAGGGGCGGTTCATGTGAAGGAACGCTTCTTGAGGTGATCGAAAGATCGCCCGCGGAGGTAGAAAGTGCATGTCCTCATTTTGATAAATGCGGCGGGTGTTCATATCAGACGCTTCCGTATGACGAACAGCTGAAGATCAAAGAGGAGCAGGTTCACGCTCTTCTCGAGCCCGTGCTCCGTCATGGTATGGGCGGGGATGAAATTGATGAGGTTGACATAAAATCGCTTTTCGAACCTATACTGTCAAGCCCGAAGCAGTTCGAGTATCGCAATAAAATGGAGTTTTCCTTCGGGGATGCAAGCTTTGGGGGCAATCTTGAATTAGGTTTACATAAAAGAGGAAGCTTTTATGATATCGTGACCGTTAAGGACTGTCGGATCGTAGATGATGACTTTAAGAAGATCCTGTCAGAGACGCTCGCGTACTTCAGGGGCAAGGAAACACCGTATTATCATAAGCGAACTCACGAAGGATTTCTTCGGTTTCTTCTCGTCCGCAAAGCCGCCAAAACAGGAGAGATCCTGGTGGATCTCGTGACCACGTCGCAGACTCCCGCGGATACGATATGTACCGAGGTAAGTCCTCTTGACGACTGGAAGGAAACACTGCTTGCGTTGAAGCTTTCCGGTAAGCTGGTCGGGATACTGCACACGGTTGATGACAGACTTGCGGATATAATTGCCGATGATCATACGGAAGTGCTGTATGGGTGTGATTTTTTCTTCGAAGAGGTTCTCGGGCTGAGGTTCAAGATCACACCGTTCTCATTTTTCCAGACGAACACGCTCTCAGCCGAAGTGCTTTATTCAAAGGTAAGGGAATACGCGGAGCTTGCGTGCGGAGGTGAAAATGAGGCCGGGAAAGACCGGACTTCCCCCAAGGTGATATATGACCTGTATTCGGGGACCGGGACGATTGGTCAGATTATGTCAACCGAAGCAGAGAAGGTGATCGGCGTTGAGATCGTTGAAGAAGCGGTTAAAGCGGCAAATGAGAATGCCGCAGCCAATGGTTTACATAACTGCGAATTCATATGCGGGGATGTTCTCAAAGTGCTTGACGGTATCAAGGACAGGCCCGACCTTATAATACTCGATCCTCCGCGTGACGGCATCAATCCCAAGGCACTTTCCAAGATCGTAGGTTACGGCGTCGACAACATCATCTACATCTCATGCAAACCTACAAGCCTTGCAAGAGACCTCGAATTCCTTATGGCGAACGGATATCATCCGGTAAAGATATGCCCGATAGATCAATTTGCCGGCACCTTCCATGTTGAGACGGTGGCACTTTTGTCCAAACTTTCTGAGGCGAAGCATTTTGTGAATATAAAAGTCGAAATGGATGAGATGGATTTGACTTGTGCGGAGAGTAAGGCAACATACAGGGAAAT